>CALDQK010001015.1 GCA_937911525.1 uncultured bacterium | reverse complement strand
CACACGTCGCCCGCGACGCTCGGACCCTCCTGCTCGCGCTCGGGCGGGTGGCGGCGGGCCTGCTCCGCCTTGGGCAAGGGGCCGTAGGCGAGGGCCTGCTTCAGCTCGGGGGTCGCGCGCTGGTTGGCGCGGGCGCGGGCCCAGCGCACGACCCACACCTGGCCGTGGTCGCCCAGCCACACCGCCTCGGGGTCGAGCTCCCCGTGGATCACGCCGCGGGCGTGGGCGTGGACCAGGGCTGCGCTGACCTGGAGGAACACGCGCAGGAGATAGGGCAGGCCGCGCTCGGGCGCCTCGCGCAGGGCGCGCGGCAGGGGGGCGCCCTCGAGGAGGTCGATCGTGAAGGCGGCCGGGGCCTCGCTGAGGTCGTGGACGCGCGGGATCGCGGGGTGGTCGAGGGCCGCCATGGCGCGGGCCGTGCGGAGGAAGGAAGGGCGGACCCGCTCTCCGCCCTGGTGGACGTAGCGCACGACGCGGCGCTCGAGCCAGCGGTCGAGGGCGCGCTCGACCCCGGGCGCCAGCTCCTCCTCGCTCTGGTAGCGCTCGCCGGGGAAGCGCTGCGCGAGGGGGATCCGGAGGAAGCTCGGGCTGAGGGAGCCGTCGCCGGCGGTGGTTTGGGCGGCGACCGTGCGCAGGTCGTGGCTGGGGCCGCCCGTTCCTGGGCCCGGGGTGAGGCCAAAGCCCGGCCCGGGAGCTGGGGTCAGGCCGAAGCCTGCCGCGGGAGCCGGGGTCAGACCGAAGCCTTGCTGGGGGGCCGCGGTGGGGTTGCTCGGCGGGGGTTGGGGCTGGGTTGGCAGGGTTGGCTGGGGCTGGGTCGGCTGGCGCTGGGGTGACTGGGTCGGGAGGACCTGGGAGAACTCGAGGGTCGCTTCGCCCGCGGGGGCCGGCGCTGCGGCGCTGGGCTCAGGGAGCGGCAGGACCATGTCGTAGCGGTTGGTGACCCCTCGCGCGGACGGAGGCGCTAGCTCGTCAGCGAGGGACTGCTCGTAGAGCGCGCGCAGGGTCCCGAGCTGCTCGGGCGGGAGCGCGGCGGCGAGCCGCTGCAGGACCTGGCCTTCGCTCCCCTGGAGGAGCGCCTGGACCTGGTCGGGCGGGAGCCAGCCTCGCTGGAGGACCTCGGTCAGGACCGCCCGTTCGGCGGCTTTGGCGCGCTCGTCCCCCACGAGCGCCAGGATAGCGGCTCAGGGGTAGTGGGTGAGGCTAGCGCTCGGCCCGCTTGGCCTCGAGGCGGCGGAGGGCCTCCACCCGCAGCAGGGGGAGCAGGAGCTCGTGGTGGCCCGTGAGCGCGATCCCGCGCGCGGCGGGGCGCTCGAGCACGTTCCGGCGGGGGCGGTAGTGCTGGATCATGTCGAGGTTGGCCGTGGTCAAGTCCGCGACGGGGTGGCCCAGGTTGCGGGCGACCGCGACGGCCTTCAGGAACACCTCGGGGAGCACCACCGCGCTGCCGACGTTGAGGTAGACCCCGCCGTCGAGCTCGGCCACCACGGCGGCCAGGCGGCGGAAGTCGAGCCAGGTCGCCTGGCCGATCGCGGCGCCGTCGGCGCCGGGGACCGCGTGCACGGTGTCCGTGCCGAGGGCCACGTGGACCGTGACCTGTGCGCCGGCGCGGGCGGCCTGCCAGAGCAGGCTGTGTTCGCGGTGCGGGAGCTCCTCGCCCCGCTCCTCGATCTCGAGGGCCACGCCGCGACCGAGGCCCACCTCGCCCTCGGCGCCGCGGGCGAAGGCGCGCGCGAAGAAGGCCGCCGTCTCCTCGATCATGCCGAAGCGGCCGTCGGCGAGGGTCTCGCTGACCTTCTCGCTGGTCTTGCCGATCAGGGCCAGCTCGAAGTCGTGGATCGCGGCGGCGCCGTTCAGGCAGAGGTCGCTGATCAGACCCTCCCGGACCATGGCCGCCACCAGCGGCCCCAGCCCGACCTTGATCACGTGCCCGCCCAGCCCGCAGAGCACGCGCCGGCCCGCGGCGCGCGCCGTGGCCATGGCCTCCGCCAGCTCGCGCAGGCGCTCGACCGCCAGGATCGGCGGCAGCGCGTCGAGGAACTCCGCCAGGCTGGCCCCCGGATCCACGGGGCGCGCCATGTGGTGGGAAGAGACCAGGTGCTCCCGCTCGCCGATCGAGTAGGTCCGCAGGCGCTCGAGGTCGAGCGGCGGCAGCGAGGGGGGCAGCGACTCGGACTCGCTCATGGACCTACCTCCAGCAGGAGCTGGCTCAGGCGCTCGGCCGGCTCGATCCGCGCCGCCACCCCTAGCTGCAGCCAGGTCAACCTGGCCTCCCCCAGCAAGGGCGCGAGCTTCACCGCGTCCTTGCTCGTGATCAAGATCGTGTCGATCGCGCGCCGCGAAGCCATCTCCTCCAGCGCGAGCACGTCCTCACGAGTGTAGTCGTGATGGTCTGGGAACGCCTGCAGCTGGCTGGTGTTGGCGCCCAGGCGCGCCGCGGTCGCCACGAAGGCCGTCGGGTTGCCGATCCCGCAGGCCAAGAAGCAGCCCTTGCCCGCGAGCGCCTCCAGCGGCAGCTCGGCCGGCTCGGGAGCCAGGCGCGTCAGCCGGGAGGGCTCGACGAACATTCGCAGCACGGGACCCTTGAAGCCCACCCGGCGCACCTCGTCCTCGAGGGCGGCCAGCTCGGACGCGCTCTTGAGCTCGGCCCGCGAGAGCAGCACCGCGTCCGCGCGGCGCAGCGCGCCCTTGGGCTCCCGCAGCAGCCCGCGCGGCAGGAGGTGACCCGCGCCCCAGGGGTCGGTCGCGTCGAGCAAGACCAGGTCGAGGTCGCGCTGCAGGCGACGGTGCTGGAAGCCGTCGTCCAGCACGAGCACGCTCGCGCCCCGCTCGACCGCCTCGCCGGCCCGGCGCACCCGGTCCTTGCCCGGACAGAGGATCGCCTCGGGGACCTCGCGCGCGATCAGCCGCAGCTCGTCGTTGAGCTCGCCGTCCGCCTTGGCCCCGTAGCCGCGCGCCAGGACCCCGACCCGCTCCCCCCGCTCGAGCAAGGTGCGGCAGAGGGTCAGCACGACCGGGGTCTTGCCCGTCCCGCCCGTGGTCAGGTTGCCGACCGAGATCACCGGCACCGCGGCCTTGCGGCTGGGCAGGATCCCCAGCCCATAGAGGGCGCTCCGCGCGACCGCGATCGCGCGGAAGAGCCAGGAGAGCAGCCACAGGATCCCCCTCAGCAACGCGGCGATCGGGCCGCGCAGCTCCCCCTTGATCAGGCGTAGGTGAAAGGGCTGTTCCAAGGGGCGCATTCTGCCTCTGGACGCCGACTACTCCAGCGCCCCCGTGAGGGCTTCGCTCACGAGCCGCCCCAGCTGCTCGCAGCCCTGCTCGGTCGGGTGAATGTGGTCCTCGAACAGCTCTGAGCGCCCCGAGAGGGAGGTCAGGTCGATCACCCGCGCGGGCGGGAAGAGCTCGTCGATCACCGCGTAGAGCTCGCGAAAGGCCGCCACGTGCGCGTCATGGCCGAAGCCGTGGAACTCGTAGCGGCAGCGCGCGCGCTCCGCCTCGGGCAGCTCGGCCACGATCAAGGTCGCCTGCTTGCACACCAGCAGCTCCGCGCCCAGGGTCTGCGCCGTGGCCTGCAGCAGGCGCAGGTTCTCCCGCCACACCTCGAGCCCGCGCCGGTCGAACTCGGCGCGCAGCTCGCGCGCGGCGCTCGCCTCGCCCGCGGGCGCCCGCGCGCCGCCGGCCAGCACCCGCCGCCCCTTCGTCAGCAGCTGCGAAGGCCAGATCAGGTGATCGACCCAGGAGGGCGCGATCGCGCTGTGCCGCTCGCCTGGGGGGAAGCCCCACGAGCCGTCGGGCAGGGTCCGCCAGCGCTCGATCTCCTCCACTCGCTCGGCCGTGAAGTAGTAGAGGTCGTTCCAGCCGTGATAGACCACGATCACGTCCGGCCGGTAGAAGCGCAGCCGGTGGGTCAGCCGCCCCAGCGACTCGAAGGTCGAGTAGCCGGGGAGCGCGGCGTTGACGAAGTCGAGGTCCAGCTCGGGCCGCGCCGCGCGCAGGCCCTCGAGGGCGCGCCAGGGCCAGGTCTTCTCGTCCGCGATCAAGGGCACCGAGCCCGCGGTGGAGCTCCCGCCCAGGAACACGATCCGCCGCCGCCCCGCGGGCTTGGTCTTCTCCAGGGGCGGCGTCGAAATGAAGCCCTGCGGGCTGACCGTCTTGCCGGAGCCTGGCGGCCCGTAGCGCCCGATCCGCGCCCGGTAGGCGCTGAAGGCGTCCGGCTGCGCCCACTCCGCCATGAGGTGGGGCGCGGGCGCGCGGCCCGTCATGACCCACAGGTCCTCGTGCATGCGAGTCTGGCGCACGTAGAGCTCGCCGCAGGCGAAGAGGAGCAGGGGCAGGCCCAGGGCCCCGCAGAGCCGGAACGCCAGCCGCCGGGACCACCGCCGCCGCGGCGCGCGCGGAGGAGCCGCGGAGTCCGATCCCTCTGCGCTGACGCCTGCCATGCCCCGCATGCTACGCGCACTCGCTGGGAACTCGGAACCGGCCGCCGGTGTGAGGAGAGCGTGAACCACCCAGGCCTGGCCCTGCACGTCCTCGCCCTCGGGCTCGCCCTCGCCCTCGCGGGGACCGACGCCGCCCTGCACCCGCCCGACCCGCCCCGGCCCACGCTGGCCCCGCGCTGCTCCTACCAGCGCCTGCGCCTGGTCGGCGCGCCCCTGCCGGCGTCCCACCCCCGCTACGGGCGCGAGGTCGAGCGCCGGGAGGGCTGGCTCGACACCCCGCCCGGCGGCCAGGGGCCGATCCCCGTCACCTGCTGGCTCCGCGAGGGCCGCCTGATCGAGCTCACCACGCGCGGGAGCGAGGCGATCCGAGACTCGGAGGCCGCCGCGGCCCTCGGGTCGGAGCGAGGCGCGCTCGGCGAGCTATCCCCCGGAGCCGCGATCGACCTCGACTGGATCTGGGCGGAGCTCGGCCTGGCCCACTCCCTCGGCGGGGAGGTCGAGCTCGCCCTCGTCGCCTGCGACTTCGCGCCCGGGTTCCTCAGCTACGACCAGGTCTCCAGCCCGCCTGGCCGGTGCGCTGTCGTCCACGCACTCCGCGACCCGGAGCCGGAGCGCTCCGCCGAGCCCGGGGTCCTGCTGCGTCTGGGCGTTCGCCTCCAGCTCACTCACCACGAGTGGTTCTACGCCTTCAGCGCGGACGGCCGCCGCGCGCGGCTCCTGCGCCGCGGAAGCCTCTCGCTGGTGCCCTCCCACGCCAGCGCCGCTCCGCGGCGCTCGGCCCCCGCCCCTCCAGCCACAGCGGCGGGAGCCGCTCGCTGAGCTCGGCCAGGCTGACCCGCGCCAGCGCCGGCCGTGCCGCGCCCAGGAGCTCGCCCAGCCGCTGGCGGTGCGCGAGCTCCTCGCGCGGCCCCGGCCGCAGCGCCACCACGCGCCCGGCCTCGTCGCGACGCGCCAGGCCGGCCGCCTCCGCTCCGGCGGGGAGCTCGTAGGCCTCGCACAGCTCGAGCTCGTCGCCGACCCGATCCAGGTGGTTCAAGGCCAGCCCGTCCACGCCGCCCGCGACCTCGAGCGCGTAGCGGAGCAGGACCTCGTCCAGGGGCCCGCGGCGGAAGCGCCCCTGCCAGCCGGCGTCCGCGTTGTGGGGCTCGGGCCAGCGGGCGTCGCAGGCCGGGTCGTGCGTCGGGAAGGGCCCCGCGCCGTGGCGCGTGGCGTAGGCCCGCAGCACGCCCAGGCGCCGCACCTCGAGGTCGAGCCCCTCCAGCAGCTCCAGCGCTCGCCGCGGGGTGCAGTCGCTCCAGGTCGTGTGCGGGTGGAAGCCCCAGGTCTCGTCGAGGAGCACCCCCTGCGCCCCCTCGCACACGATCCCCCGCGCGCCCGCCAGGAGCGCGCGCGCCTCGGCGGGCCCGACCACGCGCGCCGCGCCCAGCGCGCCTGCCCAGAGCTCGAGCGCGCGCTCGCAGGCCTCGGGGTCCCCGAGCAGCCCCCACTCCGCCGCGGCCCGGGGCGAGCTGGCCGCCAGCTCCCCCGCCCCCAGCGCGCCGAGCTCGGCTCGCTTGCGCTCCTGCTGCGCGCGCAGCAGGCCCCGCAGCCGCGAGGGCGCGGCGAGGTCCCCCGCGCGGATCGCGTCCTCGGGCGCCGCGAGCGCGTCGCCGACGCACTCGCCGACGCCCACCCCGCAGGTCCCGTGCGCCGCGGGACCGCGGAGCAGCTCGCGCAGCCGCCCCGCCGCCTGCTGGAAGGGGCTGATCACGAGCGCCCGCCGGTCTACGTGGGTCCGCGCCAGCCCCTCGCTCACGCCCTGCTGCGCGAGGTGCTCGGCCTCGACCCGCAGCCCGCCGGGGTGGAGCACGAAGCCCGGACCCAGGTAGGTCGCGACCCCCGCCACGAAGCTGCCTGCCCCCAGCTGGGCGAAGGTGTGAGAGCGCCCCTCGGGCGTCACGACGCTGTGCCCGGCCTGGGCGCCCCCGTGGCTGCGCACGACCAGGTCGGCCCCCTGGTCCCGGACCAGGAAGTCGACCGTCGCGCCCTTGCCGGCATCGCCGAAGCCCAGGTCGAACACCACCCAGGCGCGGCGCGCCCCGCTCACCGGTCGTAGCCCGAAGGCCCGTCTCCCTCGGGCAGGTCGGTCCCGCCCAGCTCCGGCTGCGGGGCGCCGTCGCGCCCCAGGGTCGCGGCGAAGCCCGTCAGGGCCTTGGCGACCGACGCGCTCTGGGTCTCGCTGACCCCCGCCGCCCGCAGCTTGTCGACCAGCTCCTTCAGCGAGCCGACCGCGCCCTCCATCAGCGAGACCAGGCCCGCCGCCACGTAGCTCGTGTCGTCGGGGCCGTCCATCACGATCACCCGCTCGCCGAGCAGGTCGCGCCAGGCCCGCCCGACGCGCCCGCCGCGGCCCGGGTCAGGGATCAGGTAGAAAGGCTCGAAGGAGCGCTGCGTCTCCTCGATCACGTCCTTGATCGGCAGGTCGCCGGGCAGGTCGTCGCCGATCAGGCCCTTGACCTGCGACTTGCTCACGACCGGGTTGGGCGGCTCGTCGCCAGTGATGAACAGGTAGCCGCGCCGCCCCCGCTTCTCGAAGCAGTCCATTTGGGTGTGCCGCGCCGCGAAGTACATCGCCAGCTCGTAGCTCTCGTTGCCGCCGCCTCCGCCGCCCTCGAGGTAGAGCCAGGTCAGCCACTGGTCCATCAGCTTCTCGGTCGACTCGAACTGACCGACCTGGAGCGGCGCTCGGTCGCCGATCGCGCAGCCGACGCCCATGAACATCACCTGGGGGCTCGCGACGCCCGCGTCGAGCATGGCCTTCATGAAGGTCGGCAGGGTGTCGCTCGCGAGCTTGGCCGGGATGTCGCCCATCGAGCCGCTCACGTCGAGGGCGAAGATCACGCCCAGCGAGTTGGGGTGCTCCTCGCTGTCGCGGCTCTCGCGGAAGGTGACCCCTTTGGGGTTCATCAAGTCGTGGCAGGCGGTCTGGCTGAAGACCTCCTGGCGCGGCGCCGCCTTGCGGCTGCTGGTCATCGCGACGTGCGCGTCGTGGCTGTAGTTGCCGAAGCCCATCTTCCCCTCCTCGGTGGTTTGGTCCCTACCAGCCCGGCATGGGCAGCGGGTTGTAGCGCGGCGGCCCGAAGGCGTCCGCGGCCGCGCGGTCGACGGCGGCGCGCAGCTCCCAGGCGTCCTCGTGCAGGCCCTGCGAGGCGCTGACCACGAGCCGCCCCAGCGCCCCCGGCAGGTTGCCGGTCTGGCCCGTGGTCTCGGCGCCCGCGGCGTAGAGCGCGCAGCGCGCGGCCATCGCCAGGTCGCTGCTCGGCGAGGCGAAGCGCTCGCTGAGCACCTCGTCCGGGTAGCAGGAGGTCCACTCCTTGGGCAGCGCAGGGAGCGCCTCCTGGCGGCCCGCCTCGTGCCGCGTCGAGAGGCCGTAGCCGATCAGGAGCGCGCCGTGGTCGCGCGGGTGGACCAGCACGTGCGGCGGGATCACGGCGCCGTGGACCCGGCCCGCCCCGTGCAGCCAGCCGAGCACCTCGAGCATCCGCTTGAGGATCCACACCGCGATCCGCCCCTCGACGCCCTCGCCGTGGAAGGCGCGCACCTGCTCGAGCGTGTACTGAAAGCCCGCTGGCCAGCGCAAGACGCCGACCAGGCGCTCCTCGCCGCCCAGTTGGATCGGCGCGAGCGCGATCGGCTGCGGCAAGCGAGTCACGAAGTGCTCGGCGCCCTGGGCCTCGCTCCGGTGCAGCTCCTCGAGCACCTCGAACTCGCGTCGGAGCAGGTCCGCGTCGCCGAGGGAGCGCAGGACCTTGATCACGACCAGCTCGCCCAGCCGACGCACCCAGCGCCCGCGGTAGACCGCGCACGCGTCCCCCTGGCCGAGCAAGCCCTCGATCAGGTAGGTCCGCCCCGCGAGGGCGAAGCGCGGCCGGCCGTCGTCGGGCACCGAGGAGGGGACCGGCTGGCCCTTGGGGCCCGGCGCGTTCTGGCAGCCGCAGTAGGTGCACACGACCACGATCTCGGCCCAGCGAGCCTCGAGCGGCGCTCCGCAGCTGGCGCAGAACTCGACGTGCGTGCTCATGCCTAGAGCGTAGCCCGCGCCCCGGCTCAGGTGGGGAGGCTAGGCGGGAGGCTCAGGCGGGCAGTTCAGGTGAGGCGGAGCCGCTCCCGTCTTCCCCCGCAGCCATACACGCTGCAGCCGCCGTGCTCGCCCCAGCAGGCGGCGTGCATGGGGGTCCCGCAGCCGAGGCAGCAGTGCTCCGCGGTCGGGCGCTGGACGAAGTCGCCGTGGCAGTAGGGACAGCGCGGCGCGTCCAGGAGGGGCCGCGGCGCGCGGCCGAGGGGCAAGGGCTCCGGCGCCAGGTCGTCCAGCCAGGCCAGCCCGCCGATCGCGCCGACCAGCGCCCCGCCAGCCAGCGCGACGAGCTGCGCCAGGTGTCCCAGCTGGAGCCCGCGAACCGCCAGCCAGCCGACGAGCGGAGCCAGCAGGAGGACGGCGGGGAGCGTGCGCAGCTCGCGAGGGGTCACCCCCTCAGCTTAGCGAGCGCGCGTCGACTCCGCTCAGAGCCGGATCGGCAGCGCCTCGCGGACCTCGAGCTGCTTCAGCGAGACCGAGACCCGATAGGCGATCAGCTCGACCCCCGCCTCGACCACCTCGTCGAGGGGCTCGGCGTAGGCGGGGTCGATCCGGCGGG
>CALDQK010001014.1 GCA_937911525.1 uncultured bacterium | reverse complement strand
GACGAGGACGACTTCGACGACTAGTCCGGGCGGAGTTTGAGAGCGGGGGAGGGCCAAAGCGCTCTCCCCCGCACTCGTTGGCTCCGACCCTAGACCACCGTCCGATAATGGCGGTTTACGGACCCGTGGGGTGGCGCTCGGAGAGGTCGGCTTGGCGCTCGGAAATCCTCATTATCGTGCGCATGGTCGGAGTATCTTCATGCGCCATGAGCGACGAGAAACTGCGCGAGCTTGAGCGACGGTTCCGCGAGACGGGCAGTGCTGAGGACGAGGTGGCGTGGCTGCGGGAGCGGGCTCGGTCTAGTGAGAGGCTGGACTGGGATAGCTACTCTCGGCTGCACGACCTGGACCTGAAAGCGGCGGCGAACTACTTGCAGTGGCGGGTCGAGACGGGCGACCTCACGCGCGAGCGGCTTGAGTTGGCTGCCAGTTGTGGGCACACGGCTGCCGGTGGCCGGAGTTCTACCCCCGAGTTGCCGGGGCTTCTTTGCGACTCCCTGCCCGCACTCGTCTTGGCGAGCGTGGCCCTAGGCGTCGCCTTTGCGCGTGCTACTGGCCACGTGGTCCCGGGCTGCAAATGCTCAGCCAGGGACTGCCCAAGCGAACTCCTTGAGCGAACGTTTCACTGGTTGCGTGTCCCCTCTGAAGCCAGAAGAAGAACCGCGCTGGAATGCGGTATGCCTGACTATGTTGCGGAGCCCATTGATCTGCCCCTGGTTGCTCTGCAGGGTACGCGAAGCCGCCGGGCTCTAGTCGCTCACATACGAAATGCTATCAGGTCCACTGAGTCCAAGGTGGAGGGGGGTGCTCTGCCATCGCTTTGTAGTTCGATTGTCCCCTGGGCGCTGTCGGGCAAGATCCCGGAGTCGCTGAAGTCATTTACTTCGCCTTGAGTGGTAGGAATACGAGGCCTTTGCTCCCGTGCCGCAGCAGCCGCTCTTGTTCACCAGGGTTGCCTTGAAGGGTGTTGGCGAGAAGCCAGCTTGGCTTGACCCAGGCCACAAACACGTTTCCGTCTCTCGTGCGGCTTTGGGCCTCAGCTAGCGAAGTCGTCGTTGAGAGGAAAGTGGACGGACCACCAAGGTGATTGCCTATGTGGGCATTTGCGTAGGCACGTTCACTGCCGTATTGAGCAATTCGTGCCTGATGGACAGCAGCAGAGTGTCCGTAAGCCGTCAAGAGATTGCCCGTCTCAAGGTGTCCCTCTTGTGCCACCCTGCTCAGTAAGTGGCCTGTCTCGCCATAGGAATCCAGCTCGGCTAAGTTGTCAGTCCCCCTGTATAAGGGTATCGGCTTGTCGTCGTCCTTTTTCTTGGTAGCTGTGTCTGGCTTGGTTGGGCAAGGCTGCAGTTGTGGCTTGGGGGCGGTCTTGGCTTTGCTCGCCGACGCAGCCTTGGCAGCCCTCTGAATGGCTTGCGCCTTCCGGAAATCATCGAGCCTCTTGGCCAAAGCATCAGCCTGCCGCCACGCCTCTTGCGCTCCTCTCTTGGCTTGGTCGGCCCGATAGGCGTGGTAGGCAAGCTCTGCGAAAGTCAAAGCCGCCCCGATCGGACCCGCGAACCGCTTGGCACCCTCCTTTAACGCTGTCCCCCCAACCGTCCTGGCGGCTGTTTCTACCACCTTCCTTTCTGCAAGGCCTCTCGACTGCGTTCCAAGAGGATCCCCAACCGTCACCGGTCCATTCCCCACAAACGTGTATTGCCCACCCACGTTGCCGGCGTCCCACACCGGGTCTCGCTGCAAGAATCGCCCGCTCTCGGGCGAGTAGTAGCGGTTCCTGAAGTAGTAGAGCCCCGTCTCGGGATCGAAGCGCCGGCCCTGGAACCCATAGGGGTTCCCCACGCTCGACGCCCCAG
>CALDQK010001013.1 GCA_937911525.1 uncultured bacterium | reverse complement strand
GTGACGATCCTGCCCTCGATGGTCCGCTTCCAGTTCGACCAGCACCGGATCACGGTGATCGACACCCCGGGCCAGGAGACCTACGCCAACAACCGCTTCTTCGGCATGTTCCAGGCCGACGCCGCGATCCTGGTCGTCGACGTCAAGCAGGGCCCCCAGCCGATCACGACGCAGGTGGTGCGGATCCTCAAGGGCTTCGAGATCCCGCTGATGGCCGTGGCCCTGACCAAGATGGACCGGGTCGACTACGAGGAGAGCGCCTTCCGCGAGACCGAAGAGCTCGTGCGCCTGCTCTGCGAGGACCACGGGGTGGTCCTCGACAACACGACCTTCATTCCGACCTCGGCCTACTCGCCCGGGCGCGACATTCACGAGCCCGGCGAGGGGATCCTGGGCTACGAGAAGATCGACTGGTACGACGGGCCCTCGATCTACGAGTACATGTCGAAGCTCGATCACCAGCGGATCCGCCCGCCGGCGGGGCCCTGCCGGGTCGTGATCCACGGGAGCGAGGTCTACGACAACGTGCCGGGGATCGGCAAGACGGCGACCGCCCTGGTCGAGGCCGGCAGCGTCCGCCCCGAGCAGACCCTCCAGTTCGAGCCTCTCTCGGCCGAGAAGGGCTCTCCGGTGACCGCGCGCGTGCGCTCAGTCCAGCTGACCCGCGGTCACATAGCGACCCCCGGGATCCCGGTCCCCGAGGGCCACCCGCGCCAGCTCGTCGGCCTGGCCTTCAAGAACGTCAGCTTCAAGGAGTCGCTGCGCGACCTCTTCAAGGGGCGCGGCGTGATCGCGGGCCCGAGCAGCAACCCGCCCAAGGTCGGCAAGCGCCTCCGGCTCGAGCTGACCGTGTTCGACCCCGACACGGTGCTCAAGGTCGGCGAGGTGTGGACGATGCACGTCCACGTCGACCGCGCCGCGATCGCCCTCGACAAGGTCCTCGCCAAGCGCCCCACCGACTCGGGCGACTGGGAGGACACCGACGAGGAGGGGATCCTCCCCGGCGAGTGGGCCCGGATCGAGGTCACCTGCGCCAACCGCCCGGTCGCGATCGAAGAGGCAGACACGCTGCCCATGCTGAGCAAGTTCGTGATCCGCCACGGCAAGAAGGCCGTCGCCTACGGGCGCTGCGTCAAGGTGATCGAGTAGCCAGGCGGGGCCGCGATCGCGGCCCCCTCCTCGTCGTCTCCGCTACTCCTCGTCTCCCTACTCCTTGCGCAGCTCGAGCTGATCGAAGGGGCTGCCGCGCGCGTCGATCGCACGCAGCACCAGGCTCTGGGGACGCGCCTGGACCTCCAGGAAGTGGAACACGCTCTCCCCGTAGGCGAGGTCCTCGCGGCTCTGGACCGAGTAGAGGCTCTTGCCGCCGCCGCCGCTGACGACGTAGGTGCAGCGCTCGCGCGGCAGGAAGCGCGCGTAGTTGTGGTCGTGCCCGGAGAGGACGAGGTCGACGCGCCCGGCCTCGAGCACGGGCACGAGGTGCTCGACCAGCTCCTTTGACTCCCCGCGGGTCGGCGAGTAGGGCGGGACGTGAAAGAACACCACCCGCCAGGCGGCGTGGCTCTCGGCCAGGTCGCGCTGCAGCCACTCGTTCACGGGGCTGCCCCTCTGGAACTCGCTCGAGATCACGTCGACGCACACGAAGTGCACGCAGCCCCAGTCGAAGCTGTAGTTCCGCCCTTCGCCGTCGGGGCCGTTGGTCGGGGTCACGAACACGTCCAGGAAGGGGCGCCCCCCCTCGCTCTTGACGTCGTGGTTGCCCATGGTCGGGTAGACCGGCACGTTCGCGATCAGGGGCGCGAAGGGCTCGAAGTAGCCCTCGGCGTAGTCCTCGCGCGCGCCGGCCGGGTAGACCACGTCGCCGAGGTGGAGCACGAGGTCGGCCGGGTGACCGAGCATCGCGCCCACGACCTCCCCTTGCTGGTTCTCGTCCCCCTCCGCGCCGCGGACCTCGTCGACGTCCTCGCGCACGGCGTCGATCACCTCCCCCTCGGACTCGTCCGTGCCGCCGGAGTCGCCGAGGACGAGGAAGGTGCAAGACGCCTCGCTCGAGAGCGGCGCGGTCGTGAAGCGCCCCTCCCCCAAGGGAGCGCCGTCGCGGCTCTCGAGCCGATAGACGTAGCTCGTCGCGGGCTGGAGCCCAGCGAGGGTCAGCGCGTGGCTGCTGGTCGCGGCCACGTCCCTGACGGTCTCGCTCAGCTCGCCGCTGCCCTCGACGCCGTAGCGGACCTGCAGCTCGGCCAGCTGCGCGGTCTGCGCGGCGACCACGGCGCTGCCGGGGGTGACGTTCTGGACGTAGGGCCCGGACGAGCGGACCTTGCTCTCCTTGGCGCAGCCGAGGCAGGCCAGACAGGAGAGGACCAGGAGCGCGGCGGTCGCCGCGCGGCGCGGGTCCTGCATCAGCGCACCTGCTCGAAGCTCAGGACCGACTCGCTCGACCAGCGCGCGCTGGGCGGCCCAGCCTGCGCCGAGAGCACGACCCGGTAGCTGCCTGGAGGCAGCGCCGGCAGCGTCGCCTCCGTTGCGCCCAAGCCGTCGCGCTCGTGGACGAGCTCCCCCGAGGCGTCGAGGACGCGCAGCTCGCTGACGGCGCCCTCCCACTGCACCCGGGCCGGGCCGACGACGACGGCCCCTTCGCTGGGCGAGACGAAGCTGGGGTAGTCCGGGAAGCCCACGTCGCTGACCAAGCCCAGCGCGCCCGTGCCTCCGCTCGCGTCTCGCCACAGGAAGGTGTAGCTGCCGGACACGAGGAGCGCTGCGCGCTCGGCCGCGCTGGCGAGCGCGAGCTCCCCGGTCCAGTCGCCCGCGCCCGCTCGAGCGAGCGAGACCTCGGTCGTGCCCGGCAGGCGCAGCAGCGCGGCGACGAGGGTCTCCTGCTCAGGTCCGCGCAGGCTCGCGGCGAGGCTGGCGGACTCGACCCCAGCGGCGCCGAGGATACGAGTGAAGCGGAGCTGAGCCTGGGCGCTCTCGAGCGACGCCACGGTCGCCAGGCTCTGGGTTCTTCCGCTCACATTCTTGTCTTCGTGCTTGCTCCCGCACGCACAGCTCAGCGCGAGCACGAGCAGGATCAGGAGTCGCTTCGACATGGAATCACCTCTCCCCGCCATGCAGAGAGTGTGCTCAGCCGCCCCCCCTTTTGGCCTGAGAGCTCACTTAGAGCCTGCTCACTCCCATGGGCTAGCTCTCACCCAACCCTCACGACGCTCCCTGCGCTCCTTCGACGAAGCTTCAGGCGCGGGGCGGAGGATCCATGCAACGCGAAATCACCCAAGCGGCCTGGGCGCTCTCTGCGCTCGGCCTCGTCGCCTCGAGCTGCGGGCTGGCGAGGCTAAGCTGCGCGACCCAGTGCAGGCGCCGGGTGTTGGAGCCACCTAATGTGCGTCCAAGTCGCAGCGCCATTTGGACGAACCGAGACTCCACCCATGAAGAGCCCCGCCGCCTTCCAGCACGAGCGACGCTACGGCAGCCCCGACCAGCGCTTGATTCACGAGCGCGAGCTGCGGGTCGTCCGCGAGCTGCTGCGCGGCCGAGCGCGACCGCGCGAGATCCTCGACTCGCCTTGCGGCTACGGTCGGCTAGCCCGGTTGATTCAGGAGCTCGAGCCCGAGCGAGTGGTGTTCCTCGATCGCAACCCGGCTCGTCTGGAGGCGCTCACGGCTCGCCAGATCGAGGGAGCGCGGCTGCAGGGAGACTTGCTCGCGGGCCTGCCCCTGCGCGAGGGGGCGATCGAGCTCAGCTTCTGCTTCCGCCTCCTGCAGCACCTGCGCTCCGCCCAGCACCGCATGGCGACGCTCAGGGAGCTGCGCCGAGTGACGCGCGGAGCCCTGATCTCGTCGTACTACCGAGCGGGGGGACTCCACCAGCTCAGTCAGCACCTCGGATATCAGCTGACGCTCCGACGCTCGCAGCCCTTGTCCTTCCTCGACCCCGCTCAGCTAGCGGACGAGGCGGCCGCCGTCGGCTGGCGCCTCGTCGCGGACCGTGCTGCCTTGCCGGGGTTGCACGCCCAGCGGGTGATCCTGCTCGAGGCTGTAGAGCCGCCCGCCTGAGCGAAGCTCAATGAGCCCGGGCGGCGCCGGCGCGAGGGCGAGGCGACCTCTGGCGTCGCCTGCCACGGCGCTCGTCGCCGCCGCGGGCCTCCCCGCCTGGCTCGAGCTCAGCCCCAGCGCCCGTCGTCGAAGTCACCTCCGCTGCGGCGCCGCGTCCGGGCTGCCCCCATTGCTCTGTCTGCGCAACTCGCTCCTCGGGCGCTCGCCTGAACCCACGGTTCAGGCGGGCCCCCGGGCGGCGCCGGAGCTCTGGAGGTCGACATGAAGGGCGCATCCTTCGACCCCGACTCGAGAGCCGCGCCTGAGCTCGCCCTCTCGGTCGTAGTCCCTGCCTGCGACGAAGAGCAGAGCATCGGCCCCCTCGTGCACGAGATCCACGCCGCCCTGCGCGAGCGAGAGCCGAGCTACGAGATCCTCGTCGTCGACGACGGGAGCAGCGACGAGACGAGCGCCCGGGCGGCCCAGGCGGGCGGCGCGCGGGTGCTGCGCCACCCTCGCAACCGCGGCCAGTCAGCCGCGCTCTTGACCGGGATCTGGCAGGCGCGGGGTCGCGTGATCGTGACCCTCGACGGCGACGGCCAGAACGACCCGGCCGACATCCCCGCGCTGCTCGACGCGCTGACAGAGCCCAGCGTCGACGCCGCGCAGGGAGTCCGGCGCGTCGACCGCGAGGGCGCCTGGCCCCGCCAGCTCGCCGATCGCGCCGGCTCTCGACTCCGCCGGTGGCTGCTCGGAGACGAGCTCCGCGACCCCGGCTGCGCGCTGCGGGCCTTCCTGCGCGAGGACGCGCTCCGCTTGCCCCAGTTCGACGGCCTCCACCGCCTGCTCTCGGTCGTGCTCTCCCTGCAGGGCCTCGCGATCGCGCAGGTCCCGACCCACCAGCGCCCGCGCTGCGCCGGGGTCTCGAAGCACGAGAACGCTGCGCATCCGCTGCGCGGCGCCTTCGATCTGCTCGGCCTGCTCTGGCTGCGCCGGCGCCTCCTGCGCGGGCGCGGCGAAGTCCGGCCAGCGCGGCCAGCGCCGCGGCTCGGCCTGGAGGCCCTCGCGATCCTGCTCCTGGTCCTGTTGCCTGCCCTGGCGGCGCGCTCCCTCTGGAGCAGCGACGAGCTGCGCTCCGTCGAGGTCGCGCGCGAAGTCGCCGAGACCGGCGACTGGGTCGCGCTGCACCTCAACGGCGAGACCTACGCGCGAGAGCCGCCGCTCTACTTCTGGTCGGTCGCGGCGCTGCACGGCGTGAGCGGGGTCAGCTGGGAAGGCGCAGGCCGCCTCGTCTCACTCCTGGCGGTCCTCGGCTGCGCGGGCTGCGTGTGGCACTTGGCTGGGACGCTCTACGGAGCGGGCAGCGCCGCGGGCTTCGCCGCGCTGGCCTGCGCGACCTCGGCCTGCGTGCTCGACCTCGGTCAGGAGGCCCTCATCGATCCGCTGGTCCTGGCAGGCTCGACGGCCGCCGTGGCCGCCTACGTGCGCGCCGGCGCGCAGGAGGGAGCTGCGCGCTGGCGCTGGAGCGCGCTCGGCGCGCTGGCCCTCAGCGCGACCTGCCTGACGCAGGGACCCGCCGGGTGGGTCGCGGCGGGGCTGGGCACGTTGACCTTGGGCGGCGCGCGCGGCGGACGGCGCGGAGTGCCCTGGTTGGGCCTCGGGCTGGGGCTGGTCCTCGCCGTGGGGCTGACGCTCTCGTGGGCGCGCGCCGCGGCCGACCGCGCGGGGGAGTGGGTGTGGCAGGCCGTGGTCGTCGAGCAGACCTCCTCCAGGTTCTCGACCCGGCGCGACCTCGGCTCTGAGCCCTGGCACTACTACCTGCTCCACTTCAGCCCCCTGCTCTTGCCCTGGCTAGCCCTCTTGCCGGGCGCCGCGCGCTGGGCCTGGCGCGAGCGCGAGCGCCCCGCCGCGCGCGCGGCCCTGGGGGCCTTCGCCTGGGGAGCGCTGGGGCTCGCGGCCTTCTCGCTCCTGGCCGCCAAGCGCACCGGCTACGCGCTCCCCTTCGCGCCCGCCTTCGCGCTCGCGATCGGCTACGCCCTGGCGCACGCGCACGAGGAGTCTTGGCTCCGCGGACCGCTGAGGCTCGTGAGCCCTCTGCTCTCCTTGCTCGCGCTCAGCTGCGTCGTGCTCGGCGTGGTCTGGCGGGATCTGGCCGGCCCGCTCGCGAGGCTCGGGGCGCGCCCCGCCAGCTGGGGGCCGCTCGTCCTCCTCCCGGCAGCGGTCGCCTGCTGGGCGCTGGCGCGGGCCAGGCGCCGTCCCCCTGGCGGGGCCGCGCGCGCCCTCGCCTGGGGAACGGGGATCGCAGCGACGCTCCTGCTCGCCCTCGGCGGGGGCTCCCTCGACCCGGACCGCAGCCTGCGCGCCTTCGGAGCCCAGGTTCGCCAGACGCTCCCGGCGCAGGCGCGCGTGGGATTGCTCGGGGACACCTATGACGGCCGCTTCAACCTCGTGACTCGCACGCTGCGCTACGAGCGGATCGAGCTGAGCTGGTTGGCGCGCGCCGCGAATCAGCCGGGCGAGCTGTGGTTGCTCGCCAGCGGCGCGCGCTGGCAGCACGTCCCCGAGGACCTGCGGCGACGATTCGAGATCGCGCGGGAGGCCCGCCTGCGCCGCGGTCGCTGCCGCTACCTCCTCCTGCGTGAGCGAGCGTCTGCCCCGCGCTGAACGCTCCGTCGGCAGCCGACGCTTCGTCGTCTGTGGACGCTTTGCCAGCCACGCGCGCCGGCCCACCGCGACTAGGGCGCGCCCCAGCCCCGTCGAGCGCCAGCCCCGTCGAAGAGTGCTTTGTCTTCGCACGACGAGTCCTTAGCATGCGCCCCCATGAGCGGCGACGAGGGGAAGTCTGCGAGCTCGCCCGAGGTCGGAGGCTCCGCCGCGGCGAGCGCTGAGGTGCCGGATACCCAGGCGGCCCCCGCCCCCTTGCCGGACCCCGTCCTCTCGCCGCGCCCGAGCCCGCCCCCTCCGCCCGCCTCCGGCAAGGACGGACGCTCGACTCGCGCTCAGCGGCTCGTGGAC
>CALDQK010001012.1 GCA_937911525.1 uncultured bacterium | reverse complement strand
TGCCCCGGCTGCGGCATGACCCGCAGCTTCGTTCGCGGTGTGCGCGCCGACCCCGCCGCCTTCCGCTTCCACCCCGCCGGGCCGCTGCTGCTCCTGTTCGTGGTCGCCCAGCTCCCCTACCGCGGCTACCGCCTGCTCCGCCCCCGACGCGCACCGCTCGGCGAGCCCGACTGGCGGACCCTCGTGGCGGCGGGCCTGTTCTCGCTCCTCCTGCTGGGCGCCTGGGCGACTCGCCTGGCCGGGTGGACGCCGTGAGCCCGGACGAGCTCCAGACCCAGCCCGCGCTCCCGCCTCCGCCGCCCGGCTACGGATCGAGCGCGACCGCGCCCCCGCCCGGCTACGGCTCGCCCCCCGCCCCGAGCGAGCCCGCCCCCTCGAGCGAGCCGGCGCGGGGCGAGCTCCTGGTCGAGGTCGAGTGCCCCCACTGCGCGCACCTCAGCCGGGTGCTCGCGAGCTTCGTCGGCCAGAGCGGCAACTGCCCCGGCTGCCTGGCCCTGATCGAGGTGACCAGCCCCGACGCCAAAGACGACGACGAGCCCCAGGGCGCTCCCCTCGACCTCGTCGCGCCGGCTCCGCGGATCCCGGTCGGGCTCCCGGTCGAGCCCGTCGCCGAGGCGGCCAAGGCCGGCCTCGGCCACCGCCCGCGCCACGTGCGCTGGGTCGCGCCCGCGCAGCTCGCTCAGCGCCAGGCCGAGGGCTTCGCGGCGCGGACCAAGCCCTGCCTGATCTGCGGCGAGCAGATCCGCGTGCTCGCGCGCCGCTGCGACTTCTGCGGCGAGTTCCAGAGCGAGGGGGAGCGCCGCGCCCAGCGCCAGACCGGCGGCGGCTCGGTGCTGCCCGTCGCGAGCGTGGGCAAGCGCCTGGCCGCGGCCGGGATCAACCTCGCCCTGCTCGCGGTCCCGACCGCCCTGATCGTGCCGCTCGTGATGGCGATCGAGAACGCGAGCCGGACGGGCTCGATCGCGCCCGGCCTGATCGCGCTGGCCTCCCTGGCCTGGCTGGGCGCCATGCTGCTCTTCTTCGGCGTGCAGTGGGTCCTGATCGCCCAGAGCGGCCAGAACCTGGGCAAGCGCTGGGTCGGGATCAAGATCGTCAAGACCGACGGCTCCGACGTGGGCTTCGTGGACGGCGTGATCCTGCGCGAGTGGATCCTGCTCGGGCTCTTCTTGTTCTGCGGCTGGATCTACCTCGTGCTGACTCTGGCCAGCACGGTCATGCTCCTGACCCCCCAGCGCCGCACCCTGCATGACCTGCTCGCCGGAACGGTGGTGATCGATGTCGAAGCCTGAGCCGCGGCCCCTCCCGCGCGTCCGTCGCAAGGGCCTCCTCGGCGAAGAGACCGTCTCGCGCGAGGGGCAGCCAGACGTCGAGAACCCCTACTGGCTGGCCGAGGAGCCGAGCGAGCACCCCGACCCCGAGGCCGGCTGCGTGCGGCGCGGGCTGTGCTGCAAGAGCCAGCCCGGCTGGTTCGGCCCGGGCGAGGCCGAGCAAGCCGCCGCGACCCTGGGGCTCGAGCCGGACGCCTTCGTGCGCGAGTATCTGGTCGTGACCTCGGTCGAGGTCGAGGGCGAGGAGGTCCACGCCTTCGCGCCCGTCAAGCTGGGCGTGGACGGCGAACCGCAGCTCCCGCCGGGGAGCAAAGCCGACCGGCTCTACTACATGCTGCGCGGGCCCTGCGTGTTCTACGACGAGGCCAGCAAGGGCTGCGCGATCTACCGCGTTTGTTTTTACGAGTGCCGCCGCTACGTGTGCGTCAACCAGCCCGAGCTGAACCCCACCAAGGAGGAGGTCGCCCGCCGCTGGCAAGCCGCCGCCCGCGGCGAGCTGCCGTGAGCGACGCGGAGCTGCGAGCCAAGCAGCGCGCCGCCGGCGGCCTGGACGAGCGCGCCGCGCACCTCCGCGCGCGCCTGCGCGCGGGGGAGCTGAGCCAGGAGCACCTGGAGCTCGCGGCGCAGCTCGGCAGCGACGCCGCGCGCGCCGCCCTCGCCGAGGCGCCGCCGGACTTCGACCTGATCCGCTGGAGCGTCCAGCAGGGCGGCCGCCCGACGCCCCTCACGCCGGTCCTGGCCCCCCGCGCGGCCTTGGCCGCGGCCGAGCGCGTGGCGCCGCTCTGCGGGGAGCCAGGTGAGGCGAACGCCCTGGCAGCGCAGGAGCTGCGCGAAGCGGCCCGCGCCGCCGTCGCGAAGCGCGGGCTGCCCGAGGTCCACCGCAGCGCTGGCCTCGCCGAGGCCCTCCTGATCCAGGCTCAGGCCGAGACGCCCCCTCGCAGCTTCGCCCTGCGCGCGAGCGCCTGCGCGGGCAACGCCGCGGCGGGCTTCTACGGCGAGTGCGCCGACGGGATCGAGGCCGCGACCTACGCCCTGATCGCGAGCGGCGTGCCCGCC
>CALDQK010001011.1 GCA_937911525.1 uncultured bacterium | reverse complement strand
CTGGGCGCGCGAGCGCTTGGGAGCCTGGCGGAGCACCCACCAGCCGGCGCCCGCGATGAACCCGCAGAGCAGCGCCGCCGAGAGGGCGCGCGCCGCGAGGGCGTTCCCGCCGGCCGGGAGCGGCGCCGCGCGCAGGACCACCGGCCGGGTCAGGAGCTCCAGGGCGCGGGCCAGCTCGCGGGCCAGCTCGTCGGCCGAGCTCAGCCGCTGGCTGGGGTCCTTGACCAGGCAGGCCAGGCAGAGCCGCTCGAGCGCGGCGGGGATCAGGGGATTGAGCCGGCTGGGCGGGGTCGGCTCGTCGCTGAGGATCTGCTTGAAGAGGCCGAGCAGGTTGTCGGCGCGGAAGGGCGGGCGCCCCGTGAGGCACTCGTAGAGCATCGCCCCCAGGGCCCAGAGGTCGCTCGCGGGGCCGATCGCATCGCGCTCGTCCTGGACCTGCTCGGGGGCCATGTAGAGCGGGGTGCCCATCACGTCGCCGTCGAGGGTCAGGTCCATCGGACCGCTGCTGCGCGGGCGGCCCCCGCCTGCGCGGGTCTCGCTGGCGGCTCCGTCCGCGCGGAACACCTTGGCCAGGCCGAAGTCCGTCAGGTGCGGCGTGCCGCGCTCGTCGAGGAGCACGTTGTCGGGCTTCAGGTCGCGGTGCAGGATCTCGTGCTCGTGCGCGTGGGCCACCGCGCTCGCGATCGCGGCGATGATCTGCGCGGCCTGACCGGGGGGGAGCACCTTGTCGCACTCGAGCCGCTCGCGCAGGCTCTCGCCCGCCACGAAGTCCATCACGAGGTAGGGGGCGCCGGCTTCGTCGCGGGTCACGTCGTGGATCGCCACGATCCCCGGGTGGCGGAGGCGCGCGGTCGCGCGCGCCTCTCGCAGGAAGCGCTCGAGCGCGACCTCGTCCTCGGCGGCCTCGGGGCGGAGCAGCTTGATCGCCACGTCGCGGTGCAGCTCCTCGTGGTGACCGCGGAGCACGATCCCCATCCCGCCCCGGGCCAGCTCGCCGTCGATTCGGTAGGGGCCGATCCGCGCCGGCACCTCGAACTCCTCGTCGACCCCAGCGGGGCGCGCGTCGCTCGTCTGGGCTGCGGCGGGAGGGGCCACAGAGCCGAGATCCAGGGTCTTCGCGTCGCTGATCGAGGGGGCGCGTCGGCCAATGAGCTTGCCTGAGGGCTTGGCGGGACGCGTCACACTCACTCCAACTCCGCCGCGAGGGCCTGGTCTCGGTCCCGGGTCAACTGCAACCCGGCCGCCAGGCCTAAGTCCTGTGTGCTTCGTCAGGAGTGTCGGGTAAATCTGCGCGGCTGTCTGGGAAACCAGACGGACACGCCCAACTCGTTACGAGGGTTACGCAACCAGCGCCGCTTCTCTAGGCTGGAGGGGTGGAAGACGTGAAGGGAGAAGTGGTGGCCACACCTGCGCATGCGACCCCGGCGCCGATTCGCGTCCTCGCGGGAGGGACTCCGCCCAGCGACGAGGCCCTCGAGGAGCGCTGGCGGGGTGGCTGCGAGCAGGCCTTCGCGCTCCTCTTTCGGCGCCATTACGCCGGCGCCGTGGCCTACGCGCGTCGCTTCGTCGGGGACACGGCCGCCGCCGAGGACGTCGTCCAGCAGGCCTTCCTGAACGTGCTCCAGCGCAACTCGGGGCGGGGCCGCTTCAAGTCGCTGGTCTACACCGTGACCCGAAACCTCTCGCTCAACGAGCTGCGCCGACGCGGGCGCAACTACGTCGCCCAGGGCGGCGTCGAGGAGCTCGACCCGCCGGCGACCTGGCGCCCGCCCCTCGCGGGCCTGATCCGCGACGAGGAGCAGCGCGCCTTCGTGGCGGCGCTGCAGTCCCTGCCCGCCCCCGAGCGAGAGGCCTACTCCCTCAAGGAGACCCGCGGCCTGACCTATCACGAGGTCGGCGAGATCATGGGCCTGCACCCCGACGCGGTCCGCCGCCGAGTCCGCAAGGCCGAGAAGCTGCTCCGCGAAGCGCTGGAGCGGGAGAAGTTGCTGTGAGCGATCGCACCGAAGCCGAGGTCAAGGCCAAGCTCGCGCTGCTGGCGCGCAGCCTCCCCCAAGAGAGCTTCGCGGGCGCCGAGCCGGTCGGTCCCCTCGACGTCGAGGGCGCTCTCGCCAACGTCCTGGCCCGCGCCAAGGACGAGCAGCGCGCCGAGGCAGAGCGCTTGCTCGAAGCCGACGCTCGCCCCGCGGCCCGCAAGCTGCGCTGGACCACGTGGGTCGGCGCCGCGGCGATCGCGATCTCCTTCCTCGCCCCTTGGCTGGTCCGCACCCGAGTCGAGGACCGTCCTCGCCAGACCGCTCAAGTCCCCAGCGCGTGGCTGGCCGGCGTGACGAGTACCAGCGCCGTCGTGTTCTGGACGCCGTGATTCTGGGGGGGCTGCGCCCCCCCAGACCCCCCATCTTGGGCCCGCGAAAGCACCAGGGGCTGGTGCTGCGAGATGTGTGAACTTCCACGCCTTGAGATGGTTGCGCACCAGCCCCTTACGCTTTCGCTCTGATGTGTGTGCTGTGCCGGTGCCCGCCAGCTTGGGCCCGCGGAAGCACCAGTGACTACCCCGGAGGTCCCATCTTGGGTCCGCGAAAGCACCAGGGGCTGGTGCTGCGAGAGGTGTGAACTTCCACGCCTTGAGAATGGTTGCGCACCAGCCCCTTACGCTTTCGCTCTGATGTGTGTGCTGTGCCGGTGCCCGCCAGCTTGGGCCCGCGGAAGCACCAGTGACTGGTGGGACCTTCCACACCTTGAGAATGGTGGCGCAGTGCACCCCAGAGCCTTCTTGGGCTCGCGACAGGCCTGGCCTACTTCAAGAGCTCTCGCGCCGCCTCGCGCAGCGTCTCGGACGCGCCCTCGTCCTTGGCGATCGCTTCCACGCGCTCCCGTGCTCCCAGCGCGAGGCAGGCGCGCAGCGCCTCCGCTTCGCCCTCGCCCAGGCGGCCGCGGTAGCGGAGGACGCGCTCGAGCTGGCTCAGGGCCAGCTCGCGGTCGCTTGGCTGCCACGAGCCTCGCTCTCGGCCGAAGCGCTCGGCCACCTGGCCGAGGATCTCGCGCGGGAGGTGGGGGAGCCACTCGCGCAGCTTGGCGCGGGCGCGGGCTTCGTCCTCGGGCGTGAGCTCCAGCAGGACGCAGGCCGCCCACACGCAGCCCGACTCCTCGTTCGTCAGCAGGCGCCGCAGGCGCGGGGCGACCGGCAGCGCCGCGCTGCCGAGGGCCGCGATCCCTTGCAGCGCCTCGCCGCGATCCTCGCGCCAGGTCGGGGCGTCGAGGGCTCGCTCGAGCGCGGGGAGCGCGGCCACGCCCCGCGGACCGAGGCCCTGCAGCAGCCGTGGCTCGCGCGCGACGCGGTCGCCGAGCT
>CALDQK010001010.1 GCA_937911525.1 uncultured bacterium | reverse complement strand
ACAAGGAGCTCTCGCCCACACATCAGAGCGAAAGCGTAAGGGGCTGGTGCGCAACAATTCTCAAGGCGCGGAAGGTCACACCTCCCACAGCACCAGCCCCTGGTGCTTTCGCGGGCCCCAGATGGGGGGTCTGGGGGGGCGCAGCCCCCCCAGAATCACGGCACGTAGAAGGGGAGGACCATCTTGCGGCCGCCGCGTTCGATCATGACCGCGTAGCGCTTCTGGCCCTTCATCTGCTCATACATGGCGCGGCCGGCCTGGACGCTACGGCCGACGGGCTGGCCGTTGATCGCGATCACCTTGTCGCCGGGCTTGAGGCCGACCATGCTCGCGAGCTCGCTGCGGGGGTCGACCCAGTTGATCTTGTAGGCCGTCTGGCCGTCGCTGGTCTCGGTGAACTCGCCGCCGCCGGCCTGGGCGGCGTTCCAGGTGTCGTTGAACGACTGGTACTTCTGGTAGACGAAGTTGCTCACTCGGCGAGGGCGCTTGTAGGCCACGCCAGGGACCTTCTTCAGCCAGGTGATGTTGGGGAACACGCGGTCCTCGGGCGGGAGGGCGCCCGACTGGTTGGAGTAATACTCCTTGGCCTTCTTCTCGCCCTCGGCCTTCTGCTCGGCCTTGGTCTGGGGCGCGGGAGCTGGTTGGCCGGGCTTGGCTTGCCTCTTCGCGTCAGGGACCACGATCTCCCGGTCACGGGCGCTCACGATGCCCTTCTTCTCCAGGTAACTCCAGCGCCAGTTCTCGGTGTTGGCGTCGCTCGCGGCGGCCACGTCGGGCACTCCGCTGCGGAGGCCGCCCGGGAAGGTGAGCGTCATGGCGGCCACGCCGCCGCCGACGCCGACGACCGTCAGGACCACCGAGGCGGTCACGAGTTTCTCCAGCAGGTCGACACCCACCGCAACGCTCCTTTCCGTCCCGTGACGGTAATCGCCGCCTGGGACAGGGTCAACGCTTCCGACACGAGGACGCTGGAGCGAGGGGGGAGGTTCAGGGACCCCAGGGAGGATTCTCGCGAGGCCTCGCGCCTCGCTCGGACACCCCGAGCGTCTATCCTGAGCGCGTGGATGGATCGATTCGCAGCCTGGAGCGCGCCCTGGCGGCCGGAGACGAGCAGGTGCGCCTGCCCCTCGCGACCGCCTACCAGCGCCTGGGGCGCGCGGCCGAGGCCATCTCGCTGCTGGCGACCCTGCCTGATCCCGAGGCGCTGGCGCTCAGCGAGGGGCTGTGGGCCGAAGAGCTGCGCGCGCTGCGCCCCGCCCGGCGAATCCCGGGGGCCCGACCCTACGGCGAGCTCTGGGGCTGGGCGGGAGCACGTCCGGTCCTGCTCGAGTCGCTGCTGGAGCGCAACGCGCCCCTCGCGGCGCGCCTGTTGGGCGTCGTCGACTTCGCGCTGGGAGACTTCTGCTGGGAGCTCCCGCCCCGCGTCCCGCACGTCGGGCGGCCCGTAGGCGCGGACAGCGAGCAGATCCTGACGACCGGCGAAGCGCCGGGCACCTTCCGCCGTCACAGGATCGCCAGCCCGGGCGCCGAACCCGAGCGCGGGGTCCTGGCCGAGGAGGGGCAGGTGGTGGCGACCGATCGAGCGCTGATGTGGGCTGCGCTCTCGCTGACCGCCCCGGGACGGCGCGAGCTGCACCTCTACCGCCTCGCCGACGGCGCCCTGGGGCGCGTGGCTCACAGCGGACCGCGCGCTCGGCTGAGCTGGGCGGTCGACTGGGAGCAGAGCCGCTTCGCCTGGCTCGACGGCGAGGCCCTCCGCCTCGGGGACCTCGCGGGGGTCGAGCCAGGGCGCGAGCTGCGCCAGGCTCGGATCGGCCCCGGGACGCGCCTCGAGGCGCTGCTGGGGGACTACGCGCTCCTGAGCGAGCCGCTTCAGCTCGTGGCCCTCGAGGGCGGCGAGCGGGTCGAGCTGCCGCGCGTGCGAGGCCACGGACCCTGGCGCCTGAGCCGCGACGGGCGGCTGCTCCTCGGCTATCGGCTCGGCTTGCCGGTGGCCATGCCCCTGGGCGGCGTCGCCCTCCGCTCGCCGACCCTCGCGCCGCCGCGCGGGCTGAGCCGCGCCTTCTGGCACCCGCACGTGCCCGTGGTCGCGGTCGGGCGCGCCGACGAGGGCACCGAGCTGCGCCACGCGAGCGGGGCGGTCGTGACGACCCTCCCGCGCGACGCGCATCCCCTCGGCTGGCGCCCCGACGGGCGCGGGCTGGTCGTCGTGCGCCGCCTGGGCCCCGTCAGCGGCCTGCTCGAGCTCTGGACCCCGGGAGGAGCCCCGCCGTGCAACTGAACGTGCTGGTCGTCGAGGACAACGCGCCCTACCGGGAGCTCCTGGTCCGCCGGCTGGGGAAGAAGGGCCTCGCGGCGCGGGGCGCGGCCAGCGCCGAGGAGGCGCTGACCCTCCTCGACGAGGAGCTGCCGCACATTGCGATCTGCGATATCTCGCTGCCGGGCATGTCGGGCCTCGAGTTCCTCGCGCAGCTGCGTGAGCGAACCCCCACCCCCGAGGCGATCGTGCTCACGGGCCAGGGCAGCGTCGCGACCGCGATCGAGGCGGTCAAGTCGGGGGCCTATCACTACTTCGAGAAGCCGGTCCCCTTCGACGAGCTCTTCCTCTACGTCCAGGGCGCGGGCGAGAAGCACCTGATCTCGCGCGAGAACCGCGACCTCAAGCGCCGGCTCGAGGCGGGCGCCGAGCGGCCGCCGGCCTTCGTGGGCAACCACGCGGCCGTGCGCAAGGTGCGCGAGCTGATCGCGCGCGTAGGCGGGACCGACGCGCCGGTGCTGATCGAGGGCGAGACCGGCACGGGCAAGGACCTCGTGGCGCGCGCGATCCACTTCGCCAGCGGACGCAAGGAGCGGGGCTTCGTGGCCATCAACTGCGGCGCCCTCAGCGAGACGCTGCTCGAGAGCGAGCTCTTCGGGCACGTGGCGGGGGCCTTCACGGGGGCGACCAGCGAGCGCCAGGGCGTGTTCGAGGTGGCCGACGGCGGGACGCTCTTCATCGACGAGGTCGGCGAGATGTCCCTCGAGATCCAGAAGAAGTTCCTCCGGCTGCTCGAGAACGGCGAGTTCCGCCGCCTGGGGGAGTCGCGCGTGCGCCGGGCCGATGTCCGCGTGGTGGCGGCCACCAACCGCGTCCTGAGCGAAGCCGTCGCCGCCGGGGAGTTCCGCGAGGACCTGTTCTATCGCCTGAACGTGGTCTCGATCCGCACGCCACCCCTGCGCGAGCACCCCGAGGACCTGCCCCTGATCGTCGACGAGCTGCTCGAGCAGATCCGCCTCCGCAGCGGGCGGGCGGCCCGGGTAGAGCCCGAGGCGCTCGAGGCCTTCGCCGGCTACGCCTGGCCAGGCAACGTGCGCGAGCTGCGCAACGTGCTCGAGCGGGCCCTCGTGCTCTCACCCGGCAACACGATTCGGCTCCTCGACTGCCCCGGGGTGACGGAGGCCGCCCCGAGCGCGCCCGCTCCCCTCAGCGCTCCCGCCAGCGTCGCCGCTGGCGAGGCCAGCGAGCCCCTGAGCGAGCGACTCGAGGACGTCGAGCGCGCCCACGTGGCCCGGATCCTCGCCGACTGCGAGGGCAACAAGACCGAGGCCTCGCGCCGGCTCGGGATCTCGCTGCGCAGCCTCTACCGCAAGCTGGACAAGTTCGGCCTCAAGTCGGAGAGCTAAGACTCACCGAACGAACGACTTGAGATCTGAATGCGCTCCCGCGGCGCTCCGTCTCCTCCACCAGCACAGAGGAGTCGGAATGTTGTTCGAACGCCTGCGTCCGCGAGTCCTGCTCGCCGTCCTCCCCGCCACCTTGCTCGTGGCACCCCTGACCTGGGCCCAGGAGGCCGACCCCCTCTGGCCGCGCGACCTGCGCGAAGAGTCCGCCCAGCTGCGCGAGCTGCGCGACCTGCGGATTCGCCTGGACGCGATGCGCGTCGAGCTGCAGCGCCTGCGCGCCCTGGCCCAGCGCACGGGCCGCCTGGTCGACTCACAAGCCGCCCGCGCCCAGCTGCTCGAGCGCGAGCTCGAGGCCGGCGAGGCCCGCCTGGCGCAGCTCGACCCCGAGGCCACGCCCAGCGCGCCGGCAGCCAGCGCCCCCGCCGCCGCCCCGGCCCCCGTGCAGGCTCCGGCGCCAGGCGCCCCCAGCGAGCCCGCCCCCGCAGGGGTCGCACCCGAGGAGGCGCCCGCTCGCCCCGCTCCGGTCCAGCCCTCTCCGGCCCCGCCTGCTCCGGCCCCGAGCGAGGGCTTCGAGCTCCCCAAGTCGGCGCCGCCCGTGGCCGACCCGCTGCCGATCCGCGCGGTCGGCCTGGCCCTCGCCGCCTCGACCGAGCGCAGCTTCAGCCTGAACCTCGCTGGTGAAGATCCGGCCTCCCTCGCCGCCGGCAGCCGCGACCTCGCCCACCGCGTCCTGGGCGGAATGCTCGGCCGGCCGGTCCTGGGCGCCCTCCCGCAGGAGCGGCGCGAGGCCCTGGCGGCCGCGCTCGAGGGCGCCTTCCGCTCCCGGATCCGTCCGGCCCGCGGCCAGCAGCCCCCCCGGCTGCACGTCCGACTCGACCTCGGCGAGGGGCTCGCCCGGGTCCTCGACGCCCTCGGCGTCACCCCCGCCACCTTCCCCACCTTCCTGACGGTGACCCACGCCGTGGTCGGGCCCAACCCCCGCACGGCCGAGCTGGTCGGAGCCGCGCTCGCCGACACCCTGCACCGCTTCCGCCTGCGCGAGGTGACCCGCGAGCGCGCTCGCGACGCGGGCCTGATCGCCTCCGCCCGCGGCCAGATCGTGCTCTCCCGCTTCCCCGGCGCGACGGCCCAGGCTCAGGCCGGCTACCAGGGCAGCCTTCGCCCCCAGGGGCTGAGCGGCCGGCTCTACCAGCGCTCGACCCGGACCTTGCTCGCGCACTTCGCCCTCAGCAGCGACTCCCAGCGCAGCACCGTCGAAGAGGCGAGCTGCGAAGACCTGCACCAGCCCTGGATCGGCGCCGAAGGGGCCGACGCGGCCAGCGAGGCCTACGCCCGCGCCGTCGGTCGCGCGATCGGCCTTCGCCTGGCCCGGGCGCTCCTGCTCGACTACGTGCGCGGCGGCGCCCGGACCTCGCTCAGCGCCCGCCCAGTGGAGGAGCCCGCGCCCTCCGCCCTGCAGCCCAAGAGCCAGGCGCACGAGGCCAGCCCGGCCGTCGCGGGAGCTGCCGCGGGGACGCGCTACGCGATCCGCTTCCAGGGCCTCGACCCCGACGACGTGGCCATGTTCGTCGACCGCCTCCACCAGGGCGGCCGCTTCACCGACTGGGACCACGTGCGGATCGAGGGCGGCCTCGAGGTCTACCGCGCCAACTACGCCGGGCGCGGCGTCGTCGTCCGCCTGCGCGAGGGGCTCGAGGCGCTCTCGATCCCCGCGATCGTGCGCAAGCGGGGCCCGGTCCTGCGGATCATCGCCGCCGACTAGTCTAGAGTTTCGCGGTTCCGGGCGGGTTGCGCGCGGTG
>CALDQK010001009.1 GCA_937911525.1 uncultured bacterium | reverse complement strand
GCGGCGTCACCAGCGGCCGGAACCCGGCCCCCAGCTCCCGGCCCAGGAAGCCGGCCAGGGCGGCCCGCTCGTAGTCGCTGGTCTCGGCCAGGAGCGCCGCGGCGTGGGCGCGGATCAGGGCGTGGAGGCCCGGCAGCCCCTGCTCCTCGCTGGCGAGCGCCGCCCCCAGCTCCTGCGTGAGGCGCTCCTCCTCGCCCGCGTCGCCCTCGGCCCGCGCGGCCTGGAGCGCCGCGGCCATGGGGCGGGTCTCCAGCTCCAGCTCCTCCAGGCGCTCGCCGAGCTCGGCCAGCAGGAGCGCGATCAGGTCGCGCCGCAGCTGGAGCGCCCCGGTCCGACCGCGCCAGGCGGCCGCGGCCAGGCGCAGGGCCGCCGCCCGCTGGCCCCGCCCCTCGGCCGCCCGCGCCGCCAGCGCGAGGCGCTCCGCGGCCTCGGCCTCCAGCGCGTCCTCGTCCATGTCGGCGTCCGGCAGCGTCTCGAGCAGCTCGCTCCCAGCGAGGACCCGCCAGGCCTCGTCGGCTTCGCCGAGCCCCAGCAGGCACGCCGCGTAGGTGCGCCGCAGCGCGGCGTCCTCGGCCTGGCGCGCCTCGAGCTGGGGCTTGAGTTCGCGCAGCGAGGCGTCCACCAGCTCGCGGACCGCGGCCTCGCGCACGTCGCTGGTGCGCGCTGCCAGGACCTCGCGCGCGACCTTGGGCTGGGCGCAGGCCAGGTAGGCGCTGGCCAGACGCGCGAAGAGCGTCGGGGCCTCGGGCCGGAGGCGGACCATGAGCTTGAGCGCGTCGCGGGCCTTCAGCCAGGCGCCCTGCTCGCGGGCGCGCGCGCAGCGGGCGCCCGCGAGGGCGAAGGCGCCCTCGGGCCGCGCCTCGCTCGACCACTCCTCGGCCTCGCCCAGGAGCCGGTCGACCCCGCCCAGGTTGCCCTCCTCCCGATAGAGCAGGGCCCGGATCAGGGGCACGCGCGGGTCCCGCAAGGCGGGGTTCGAGCGGGCCTGGGAGCGCAGCTCGTCCAGGAGCGCGGCGGGCCCCTTGGAGCGCGGCCCGTAGCTCTTCGGCGCGCGCTCGCCCAGCTCGAGGGTCAGCAGCGCGTAGAGCGCGACCAGGCGCCCGTGGAGCTCGCTCTGGAAGGTGTAGCTGGGCAAGCCCTCGTCGCACTCCTCCCAGGCGCGCACCAGCGCGCGCTCGACCTCGGGCGCCCGCTCGCGCGCCAGCGTCGCCAGGCTGGGCTCGCGCAGCCAGAGCTGGGCGAGGGGTCGCGCCGGCTCCGCGCTGGCGAGGTGCGCCGCCACCGCCGGCTCGACCCGCAGCGCCTCCAGCCGCGCGCGAGCCTCCACGTAGCCAGCCAGGGCGGCGGCGAGGGGGCCCTCCGCAGCGGCGAGGTCCGCCGCGCTCGGACCGGGCCACGCGTAGGCCGGCCGCCCGCGCTCGGCCAGCTGCGGCAGGCCCAGGCGCCAGCCGGCGTCGCGCCAGTCCTCGCTGCACTCGGGGCAGGCCTCCTGCGGGCTCGAGCCGAGGTAGGGCACCGCCAGGGGGGCCAGCAGCTCAGGGTGCAGGGCGCGGTTGCAGAGGCGGCAGCGCCGCTCGGGCGGCCCGCCGGCGAAGCCAAGCGTCATGCGCCCAGCCTACCTGGGTCTCGTCCGCTGGCGCGCGCTCCGCTCGCGAAGCAAACTGCGAGTGTGTCGCAGCGCACCCTCGATCGCGAGACCCAAGCCGCGCGCCAGGCCATGGAGTTGGGTCTGGCCGCCGAGGACGTGCGTCGGGCGCTCCTCCTGCGGGAGGCCCTGCGCCAGCGCGGCCAGGACGCCCCCCTGGTGCCGCTCCTGGCGCGCTTCCTCCCGCCCGAGCGACGCGTCGCGCTCCTGCGCGGGGCGCAGCCCCTGCAGGTCGACCCCGAGAGCGAGGCGCTCTCGGTCCGCTGGGCTCGTCGCTCCCGCCGCGAAGACCCCGACTCGGTCCGCTCGGTGCTCGTCGGCTGCGAGTCCACCCGCGGCTACGCGGGGGTCCTGCCCCTGCCCGGGAGCGAGTCCGGGCACCCGAGCGCTTCGGGGCTGGGCCGCCCGTCGGGGCGGATCGAGGGGGCGATCGGCGGCTACGTGATCCTGGGCGAGATCGCGCGCGGCGGAATGGGCGTCGTCTACCGCGCGCGCGACCCCCGCCTCGAGCGCGAGGTCGCGCTCAAGGTCCTCAGCGGCGTCGACGACGAGGAGGCGCGCGAGCGCTTCGCGATCGAGGCCCGCGCCACGGCCCGCCTGAGCCACCCGCACATCGTCGGGATCCAGGCCGTGGGCGAGGACCAGGGCCGCCCCTACCTGGTCATGGACCTCGTCGAGGGGCGCTCGCTCATGGCCGAGCTCGACGAGCGCGGCCCGCTCGAGCCGCGCCGGGCCGCGACCCTCGTCCGCGACCTGGCAGACGCGCTGGCCTACGCCCACGCCCGCGCGATCCTGCACCGCGACCTCAAGCCGCACAACGTGCTCCTCGACCAGCGCGAGCGCGCGCTCCTGACCGACTTCGGCCTGGCCAAGGAGGTCGCCCGCGGCGAGGCGATCACGGCGACGGGCCAGGTCCTCGGCACGCCGGCCTACATGTCCCCCGAGCAGGCCCAGGGCGACCCGCAGCTGATCGACCGCCGCAGCGACGTCTACGGCCTGGGCGCGACGCTCTACGCGCTCCTGACCGGGCGCCCGCCCTTCCGCGGGGCCACGGTGTGGAACGTGCTCGACGCGGTCGCCAACCAGGCCCCCGCGCCGCCGCGCGCGCTCCGACCCGAGCTCGAGCACGACCTCGAGACGATCGTGCTGACCTGCCTGGAGAAGGAGCCGGACCAGCGCTACGGCACGATGCAGGCCCTGCGCGACGACCTGCAGCGTTACCTCGACGACCAGCCGATCAGCGCCCGTCGCCCCTCCCTCGGCGAGCGACTCCGCCGCGGGCTGCGCCGACGCCGCCGGCTGGTGCTGGCCGGCGGGGTCCTGGGCCTGGCCCTGGTCGCGGTCGCGAGCGCGTCGTGGTTTCGGGCCACGGCGGCCAACGTCGCGGCAGCCCAGGAGGCCGCCCGCGAGGCCCGCGAGCGCTGCGCGGCCGCCGAGCGGGCGCCCCTGGCCGAGCGAACCGGTCTGGCGCTGCGGGCGCTCCAGACGGCGCTCCTCCGCTACGAGGTCGAGGGAGCCTCGGCGGAGCGAGACCTGGTCCAGGCGACCGTCGCCTTCGCCCGGGTCGCCGCCGAGGGGCGTCAGTGGTCCGTCGGCCTCGAGGCGCTCAAGCAGACCGAGCTGCTCGAGCGCCTCGGTCGAGCGAGCCGCGAGGAGCTGACCCAGGAGCGCGCCGCCCTCGAGCAGCAGCGCCAGGAGCTCGCCAAGCGGCGGGTCGCCGAGGTCGAGCGAGTGCTGGCGGACCTCGAGTCGGGCAAGCTGGCCGACGTCAGCGACGCGGTGGTGATCATCACGCGCAACCCGGGGCCCGAGACGATCCAGCTGCTCAGCGCCCGCCTCCACGCCCTGAACGACGAGCTCGACCGGGGCACCCGGGCCGCCCTGCTCGAGATCGCCCAGCCGAACGACCTGGAGCTGGCCGCGGGGGAAGCGCCGATCGAGGGCGTCGCCGAGGCCTGGGCGCGCTTCTCGGACCCCAGCCAGCGCCCGCGCCGCGAGCCCGCCTTGGCCGAGATCGGGGAGCGACTGGTCCAGCGCTCGAGGATCCAAATCAGCGACCGCCGCGCCGTGGCGGGCCTGCTGGGGGCCGTGCAGGACAAGCTGCTGAGCGACCGCCGCGTCCGGCTCCTGAGCGCGCTCTGCCGCTCGCTCGGGCAGCTCGGCGCCGAAGAGTCCTTCCCGCTCTTGGCCCGCAACTTCCGCCTGTGGCTGATCGAAGGGAACGCCCAGGCCGCGGCGCGCGGACTCTATTGGCTGGGGACGCCGACCGCGATCCGCTTCCTGGTCGATCACCAGGAGCGCTTCGGAGGCGCTGGCACCTCGCTCTATCAGTTCGTTACGCGGCGCTGCGGGCAGCCCAGCGGCGAGTCCAGCGCGCTGGCCAGGATCCTGGAGCGCGCGAAGGCGGCGCTGCGGGAGGGCGAGCCGACGCAGGCGATGAGGCTGCTCGAGCGAGCCTACGAGCTGGCGGGTCGAGAGCTGCCCTCGGCGCAACCCGAGATCCTGGCCCGGATCGCGATCACCCAGCTCCACCTGGGCAAGCTCGAGCAGGCGCGCGCCAGCGCGCACTCCGCCCTCAGACAGTCCCCTTCCTTGATCCGCGCCCACCTCGTCCTGGGCCAGGTCGCCCTGCTGGAGCGAGACCTCCCGGCGGCCCTGAAGTTCAGCCGGGAGGCGCTGACCCTCGGCCCCGAGAACCCGTCCACGCACACCCTGCGCGCCCAGGTGCTCGTGGAGCAAGGAGAGGCGAGCGCAGCGCAGCAAGCGATCCAGCGCGCCCTGGAGCTCGACCCCCAGAACCACATGGCGCGCTTCGTGCAGGCCAAGCTCGCCGCGCGCCGGGGCGATTGGGACGCCGCCCTCGCGGCGCTCGACGACTACCTCGAGCAGACCCCCTACGACCTCGAGGCGAGGACGCGCTCCCTCGCGTTCTGCCTCTGGAGCGGCCGCTTCGAGGAGGTCCTCGCGCGCAGCGCCAAGCTCCTGGCCACCGAGGGGCTCAGCACGGCCCAGCGGGTCCATGCCCTCTACCGCCGCGGCCACGCCGCGATCGTGCTCGAGGAGCGAGGGCTGGCTGAGCGCGCCTTCCTGGCGATTCGAGAGGCCGACCCCGCCTCCCCCCTCTCGGCGCTCGGGATCGCCCAGCTCAACCTGCGGAGCTCCCGGCTGGACGTCGCCCGCGCAGCGTTCGAGGAGGCGAAGCGCCTGGCGCAGGCGACCACGCTCCAGCCGCGCGAGAAGGACCGCCTGCTGCTGATCGAGATCCAGCTGCTGGTCTTCAGCGGTCAGGTCCGCGCCGCGCTGGAGCTCTGCGACCGCCAGCTCGCCCTCGACGAGAGGCTGGTCCTGGTGCGCACGACCCGCGCCGACCTCAAGCTGAAGCTCAATGACCTCGCCGGCGCGCAGGCGGACCTCGCCCGCTGCCTCGAGCAAGACCCGACCGACTTCGCCGTGCTGACCCTGCTCGGCTACGTGCGGCTCTTCGAGCGCCGCTTCGCGGAGTCGGAGCAGGTGTTCGACAAGCTGCTCACGCGCGGCCGGGGAATGCGGACCCTGATGGGCCGCGCCATGGCGCGCATGGGTCAACGCAAGTTCGCGGGCGTCGTCCAGGACACGAGCGCGGCCCTGAAGCAGGGGTCGCAGGAGACCGAGCTCCTGCTCCTGCGCGGGCAGGCCTACGCCGCGCAGGCCCAGTTCGCCCTGGCGCGGCGCGACTTCGAGGCCGCCCTCCGCCAGGGGAGCCCGCGCCAGCGGGCACGGGCTCAGCGGGACCTGGCGAAGCTGCCCCGCTGAGGGCTCACTTGCCCACCCGCAGCCGCTCGCCCAGCGAAGGGTGCAGGCGCTCGACGGCGCCGACCGAGGCGATCGTGCGCTCGACGTCGTAGGGGATCCGCCGCCAGGTCACGACCAGCTCGTCGCCCTCCTCGTCGACCAGCGCGTAGCAGGCGCGCGGGTCCTCGTCGCGGGGCTGGCCGACCGAGCCCACGTTGAGGATCACCCGCTCCTCGCCCCGCTGTCCGAGGCGGTAGCGCCCGTCGACGCGGGTGGGCAGACCTCGAGCGGGAGAGGCAGCGTGCGCGGAGCGCGCGCCACCGCTGGGTCGACTCCCGGCGCTGGTGGGTGAGCGGGAGAGCGAGCGCTCCCCCGGCATCCCTAGACCATCCGCGTGGCCCCGGGGCGGGTACCGCTTCTTCGCAACTCGCGCCCTCCCAAGGGTCGGGTAGGATTCGCGCCCCACTCGAGAGAGGAGATCCGACCCATGCGCACGCTCGCTCCCTGCGGCCTCGCGGCCGCCCTGCTCCTTACCTGCGCCGCCGCGGCCAACGCGCAGGACGCCGTCAGCGACCTCGCTCCCGGCGTCTACGCCGAGCTGCGCACCAACAAGGGCACGATGGTCGTCCAGCTCCACTACCAGCAGGCGCCCCGGACCGTCGCCAACTTCGTGGGCCTGATCGAGGGCACCAAGCGCTTCAAGGACGCCGAGGGCAAGTGGGTCAAGCGGCCCTTCTACGACGGGCTGAGCTTCCACCGCGTGATCGACGGCTTCATGGTCCAGGGCGGCTGCCCCCAGGGCACCGGCATGGGCGGGCCGGGCTACGCCTTCCAGGACGAGACGGTCAAGGGCCTGACCCACGACGCGGCGGGCGTGCTCAGCATGGCCAACTCGGACCGCGGCAAGACCCCCTGGAAGAACACGGGCCGGACCAACGGCAGCCAGTTCTTCCTGACCCTCGGCCCGACGCCCCACCTGGACGGGCTGCACACCGTGTTCGGCAAGCTGGTCAAGGGCCTCGAGGTCCTGCAGGCGATCGGCAAGGTCCCGACCGGCGCCAACGACAAGCCGACCGAGCCGGTCACGATCGAGCAGGCGCGCGTGATCCGCGTCGGCGTCGGCCAGAAGGAGGTCCCCCCCGCCGAGGGCGAGGCGGACCCCGCGACCCAGCCCAGCGCCGAGGCCGAGGCCGCCGAGCGGGTCACGCTCGAGCTCCTGGTCGTGCACTTCAAGGGCTGCGAGCGCGCCCGCCCCGAGGTCGGCCGCAGCCAGGCCGAGGCCCTCGAGCTGGCCAAGCGCCTCGAGGCCCACGCGCGCCTTCGGGGCGCGAACTTCACCAAGCTGGTCAAGACCTTCAGCGACCTGCCCGCGCGTGAGTTCACGCTGGTGGCGGGCAAGAACGACCAGAGCTTCGCGCCGGCGTTCAAGCTGAAGCCGGGCCAGGTCAGCGCGCCCTTCGTGACGCCCTACGGGGTCGTGATCGCCCGGGCCAAGTAGCGCGGTGGCGGAGGGCCCGAGCGCTGGGGGGCGGATCCTCCACCTCTTCAGCAACCACAAGGTGACGGGGCCGGCCGAGCTGGCCCTCGAGACGGCCCGCGCCCTGGCCAGCGCCGGGGCGGACGCCCGCTTCTTCTCGAGCGACCCGCGCAAGACGCGCTACCGCGACCGCTGGCTCCAGCTCCTGGCCCGCGAGCGGGGCATGCCCGAGGAGGAGATCCCGGGCGTGCGCCTGCCCAAGCACATTCACCCGGTGCGGGTCCTGTTCGACGTGCGCCGCCTGGCGGCGCACCTCCGCCGCGACCCGCCGGCGGTGATCCACTGCCATCTGCCGGGCGACCACTACGTGGCCTGGCGCGCCCTGCGCAGCGGCGGGCTCGAGATCCCGCTGGTGCGGACCCTCTACGACGGGGAGCCGCCGCGGCCGAAGCGGCGCAACCGCCAGACCCTCGAGAGCGCGACCCGCCTGATCTGCTACAGCCGCGCCGTGGCCGACGCCCTGCTGGCCGACAGCAGCTACCAGCTCGACCCCGAGCGGGTCCTGGTCCTGCCGCCCCCGGTCGACACCGAGCGCTTCGACCCCGCGCGCGCGGGCGTCGCCCCGCGGCGCGAGGCGCTCGAGGTCCCCGCCGAGGCCGTGTGCGTGGGGATCGTGGCGCGGATGCAGACCCACCGCCGCTTCGAGGTCCTGCTCGAGGCCTTCCGCCGCGCGGCCGAGGCCGAGGCCCGCCTGCACCTCGTGATCGTGGGCCGCGGCACGAACCAGGAGACCGTCGCGCGCCAGCCGGTGCGGGAGCTGGGCCTCGAGGACCGGGTCCACTTCGCGGGCTACGTGTCGGGCCCCGACTACGTGAACACCCTGGCCAGCTTCGACGCCAAGGTGTTCATGGTCCCCGGCTCCGACGGCACCTGCCGCGCCGTGCGCGAGGCGCTGGCCATGGGGCTGCCCGTGATCACGACCCGCCGCGGGATGCTCCCCGAGCTCGTCCGCCACGAGCAGGACGGCCTGGTCGTGGGCGACGAGGTCGACGATCTGCCCGATGAATTGATACATTCGCATCGGATACAGCCCGATCGTCAGGTGCACCGAGTGTTCGTCGGTCGAGGCCGCGGAGTGTGGTACGCCGCGAGGAAGGTAGAGCACGTCTCCCGGGTGCAGCACGACCTCGCGCGTGGGTTCGCCGTAGTCGGGTGCT
>CALDQK010001008.1 GCA_937911525.1 uncultured bacterium | reverse complement strand
CGAGGGACCGACGGCCGAGACCGAGGGAGCGACGACCGAGACCGAGGGACCGACGACCGAGTCCGAGGGGCCGACGACCGAGTCCGAGTCCGAGGGGCCGACGACCGAGACCGAGTCCGAGGGGCCGACGACCGTGTCCGAGTCCGAGACCGAGGGACCGACGACCGAGTCCGAGGCGTCGGACGCCAAGGTTCAGAGCTAGCCGCTCAGGTCAGCTTCTCGACCTCGATCCGGGCGTCGTTGAAGCAGGCTCCGCCGCCGAGGTCGCTGAGGTGGTCGGGGCAGAGCGCGTTGGCGGTCGCGCCGTTGAGGGTGTGCTGGGCCCAGAGGCCCTTGGGCAAGCAGGCCACGCCCTCGCGCAGGTCGGGGTCGACCGCGGCCAGGGTCACGACTTCGCCCAGCTCGTTGTGGGCGCGCACCCGGTCGCCGCTCTCGATCCCGCGCGCCGCGGCGTCGGCGGGCGCGAGGCCGAGCGGCACGATCTGCTCGTGGAGCTGGAACAGGGTCGAGCTGATCGCGCGCGGGCTGGCGGGCGAGATCAGGGTCAGGGGGTAGCTCGGCGCGGGCGGGCTCGGCTCGTAGACGTAGAGGCCTCCCTGCGCCGCGAGCTCCTGCTCGAGGGCGGCCGGGACGAGGTGGATCTTGCCGTCCGGCGTCTGCGGCAGGACGTCGACCATTTGGATCGGGTGGGCGCCGCAGGGCGGCTCGAGCTGTCCGGCGCGCTCGAGCTCCGCGGCGCGCTCGGGGCCGAGCAGGGCCTCGATCAGCGCGTCGGGGCTGGTGGGGTCGCCCTCCTCGGCCAGGCCGAGGCGCTCGATCAGCTCGGCGAACACGGCCAGGTTGCTGCGCGCCTCCCCGACCGGGGGGATCACGGGGCGGGAGCGCTGCAGCAAGAGCGCGCCGTAGCTGACGCGCAGCTCGTCGTGCTCGAGGAAGGTCGTGGCGGGGAGGAGCACGTCCGCGTAGCGCGCGGTGTCGGTGCGGACCTGCTCGAACACGACCGTGAACAGATCGTCGCGCAGGAGGCCGCTGCGCAAGCGCTCCTGATCGGGGAAGGTCGCCAGCGGGTTGGCGTCGTAGCAGAGCACGGCCTTGATCGGCGGCCCCTCGCCGGGGGGCTCGGTGAGCGCGCGCCCGGCCTGGTTCATGTTGATCGTGCGCGTCTGGTAGGGCTGGGCGCGGATCGCCGCGCCCTGGTTCAGGGCGAAGGAGCGGCTGTTGCTCATCGTGTAGCCGCCGCCGAGCACGCCGAAGTGGCCCGCGACCGCGGGGAGGGCGAGGACCGCGGCGACCGCGGCTCCGCCCCGGCGATTGCGCTCCAGACCCCAGCCGCAGCGGATCACCGCTGGGCGGGCCTCGGCGTAGAGCTGCGCGAGGCGGGCCAGGTCGGCCTCGGACAGGCCGCACTCGGTCGCGGCGCGCCCCAGGGTCCAGGGCTCGGCGCGCGCGCGCAGCAGCTCGACCTGGTCCGGGTGGCAGCGCTCCGCCAGGAAGTCCTCGTCGGCGGCACCGCTGGCGAAGAGCTCACGGATCAGCGCCAGCGCCAGGGGCAGGTCGCTGCCGACCCGCAGCGGCAGGTATAGGTCGGCCTGCTTGGCCAGCGGGGTTCGGCGAGGGTCGACCACCACCAAGCGCGCGCCCTGCTCGCGGGCGGCCTTGAGCACGGGCAGCAGGTGGATCCCGCTGGCCTTGGGGTTGACCCCCCAGAGCACGATCAGGCGCGCGTGGACGTAGTCGGGCAGGGCCACGCCGACCATGCGTCCGTAGAGCCCGCCCGCCGCCGCGCCGGTCGGCGCCGCGCACACGGTCCGCGCCAGCTGCGAGGCGCCCAGCCTGCGGAACAGCCGCTCGTCGAGCGTGCCGTGGGTCAGGCTCCCGTTGCTGCCCCCGTAGGTCAGCGGCAGGATCGCCTCGCCGCCGTGCTCGCTGCGCACGCGCGCCAGCTCCTCGGCCACGCGGGTCAGGGCCTCGTCCCAGCTGACCTCCCGGAAGCGCCCTTCGCCCTTGAGCCCGACCCGCAGCGCTGGGCGCCGCAGCCGGCCCGGCCCGTGGGCCAGCTCGGGGAAGCGCCGCACCTTGGCGCACATGAAGCCCGCGGTCAGCGGGTTGAGCCGCGAGCCCTCCAGCCGGCGCGCGCGCCGGTCGGCGACCTCGACGCTCAGCGAGCAGGTGTCGGGACAGTCGAGGGGACAGACGCTGGGGAGGGTCGCCATGGGCCCGCAGCCTACCCAGGCCACCCGCTCGGTGTAAGGACTTAGGGCGCGCGTGATGAGATCCCGGCGGGCGTCGTTCCTCTTTGCACAGGAGGAACTCGTGACCGACACGCTGCCCCGATCCCAAGCCCGCCCCAGCCGCCTGCGCCGCGCGTGCTACCGTCGCGCACGCCCACAGAGAGGCCCGCGCGTGGACCTCGACCGCGACCTGATCCAGCGCTTCGTGAACCTCGGCGACGAGCGCGCCTTCGCCCAGCTCGTCGAGCGCCACTGGGGCTTGGCCTACGGGCTGGCCTTCCGCTGCCTGGGCGAGGCCAGCGCGGCCGAGGACGCGGCCCAGGAGGCCTTCACCCGGCTGGCTCGCCTGCGGGGAGCGCGCTGGGAGCTGCGGGGCGGCTTCCGGCCCTACCTGCGGACCCTCGTGCTGAACGCGGCGCGCGACGCGCTCCGCCGCCGCGCGCGGCGCGTCCGTCACGAGGCCCGCGCCGCGCGGCCGGACCTCGCGCCCGACGAGGAGCGCGACGAGGAGCTCGACGCCGAGCTGCGGGAGGAGCTGCTCCGGCTGCCCGACGAGCTGCGCCTGGCGCTCGTGCTGCGCTACTGCGAGGGCAAGACCCACCGCGAGGTGGGCGAGGCCCTCGGCTGCCCCGCCGGCACGGCCAGCTCGAGGATCCGGCGCGGGCCGCCGGGGCGCTGGTGGCGGCGAACGAGCTGCAGCCCTCGGAGGCGACGCGCGAGCTGCTCAAGGTGCACTACGAGAAGCACGAGGAGTGGGCGGCGCTCGTGGCGTACAACCTCGAGCACGGCCCCGCCGAGATTGCCAAGTTCAACGCGATGGCCGACGCGGCGGCCGGCCCGGAAGAGGTCCTCGACCGGCTC
>CALDQK010001007.1 GCA_937911525.1 uncultured bacterium | reverse complement strand
CTCAGGGCCTGGCGCAGCTCGCTCAGGCTGGGCCGCTCCTCGGGGCGCTCGCGCCAGGCCCGGTCGAGGACTCGGCCCAGGCCCGGGGGGAGGGGGGTCGGCAGGTCGCTGCTGGAGGGGGTCGCGCGCGGCGCGTCGCGCGAAATGCGCTCGCCGGTGAAGAGCTCGGCCACGACCAGCGCCCAGGCGAACACGTCGGCGGGCGGACCGGCCGGGTCGCCGTAGAGCTGCTCGGGCGCCATGTAGGCCACCGTCCCCAGCAAGACCCCCGTGCGGGTCAGGCGCTGGTCCTCCTCGGGGGCCACGGCCAGGCCGAGGTCGATCAGGACCGGCGTCCCGTCCGCGCGCAGCACGACGTTGTCCGGCTTGAGGTCGCGGTGGGCGACGCCGGCCGCGTGGAGGGCCTCGAGCCCGGCGGCGATCCCGTCGGCGACCTCGAGCGCCTGCTGGGTGGGCAGGGGGCCCGCCTCGAGGGCCTCGCGCAGGCTGCGGCCCTCGATCAGGTCCATGGCGAACCAGCCGCGCGTGGCCTCCAGGCCGGCGTCGTGGATCGTGACCACGTTGGGGTGGTGGATCCGCGCCAGGTGCTCCGTCTCGCGTCGGAAGCGCTCGCGGCGCGAGGGCGTGCGCAGGGCCAGGACCTTGAGCGCGCGGACCGCGCCCAGCTCGGCGTGTCGCGCGCGCCACACCGTGCCCATGGCGCCGCTGCCGAGGGTCTCGATCAACTCGTAGGGACCGAGGCGCTGCATGGCTGCAGTCTAGGAGGCCAGCTCGAAGAAGTGCTCCAGGGCGTATTTTGCCGCGAGGCGGCCGGCGAGCTGGTGGCCGCGCTCGGTGCTGTCGACGGCGTGCGTCCGGTCGTCGAGGAGGGTGAAGCGGACCGGGCGCCCCGCCTCGCCGAAGCCCTCGCGCAGCCCCGCGAAGAGGGCCGCCACCAGCTCCGGCTGAGACTCGGCGCAGGCGTCGGTGAACTCGAACTCCTCGCTGGGCTCGAGCCGGCCCACGAAGAGCACGAACATCCCCAGGCAGGAGGTCTGGCGGACGAGGCGCAGGCGGAAGGTCAACGCGCTCGGGGTCCGCTCGAGCTCGGTGACCAGCGCGTTGCGCAGGAGGGGGCGCCAGTCTTCAGCGCTGCTCATGGCCTCAGCGTAGTCAGCGCGGCCAGCGCTCGCGAGCCGCGCGCTCCAGCTCGGCGCGGCTGGCCTGGCGCAGGGGGAGGTCCGCGAGCAGCTCGTAGTCGACGCCCGGCTCGGGGGTCGTCGCGATCATGTGGTTCCAGGTCCGCAGGTAGAGCACCACTCGCTCCCCGCGGCGCTCGCACTCGGCCAGGCGCGGCTGGGCGTCGAGGTGGCGCGGGGCCAGGGCCGCGTAGCCCTGCTCGCCGGCGGCCACCCCGCGCAGGTCGAGGGACTCGGCTCCCCAGCGGAAGGTCTCGAGGTCGCGCACGCGGCGCCAGCGCAGGTAGCGGTAGAGGTCGTAGGCGTGGTCGACCAGGGCCCAGGGGTGGTCCTCGTCCCGGAACAGGAGCGAGACCTCCCGCCCGGCCTCCCCCAGCTCGGCGACGTAGATCGCGTGGGGCGCGTTGGGGAGGTCCTGACGAGGCAGGGCCAGGATCGGCGCCTGGGGCCAGGCGAGGGTCGGCGCGCCCGGGAGCAGGTCCGACTCGGGGTAGGGCCAGGGCAGGCAGGGGAGGCAGAGGAGCGCGAGCAGCGCCAGCGCGGCGAGGAGGCGTCGTCGCCGGCGCTTGGCCTGGGGGGCGTCGCTCACAGGCGGGCGCTCAGCTCCTCCTCCAGGACCGGGACCGGCCACTCCTCCAGCGGCGGGAGCGGCTGGAATTGATCGGCGTCGAGGTGCTCGGCGCCGGCCGCGACGCCGCCTTCCAGGCGCTGGCGGACGCGGTCCGCGAGCTCGCAGCGGCTGAAGAAGCGGGCGACCTCTTCGCTCCAGCCCGTGACCTGGACGCCGCCCACGATCGGCGGCGCGCCCTTGAGGTTCTGCTTGGCCTTCTGCCACACGTTGAACGCGCCCAGGGCGTTGTCGCGGCGCAGGTGCTCGAGCGAGACGCAGAGCTGGATCAGGGCCTGGAGGACCTTCTTCCAAGCGTCTCCGCGCTCGAGCTCTTGCCAGGGCTCTTCGAGGGCCTCGTGGGCCTCGAAGTAGTCCCGCGCCATGAGCAGGCGCAGGCCAGCCAGGAGGCGCTCGTCCTCGAGCCGCTCGGGGTAGTCGTCGCTCACGCAGCCTCTCGCTTTCCCAACCACAGCCTATGCAAGAGCTCGGCGGCGAAGAAGAGGGCGTAGACCGAGCAGCCGATCGCGAGCGGGCGCGGCACGAGCACGAGGTGCTCCAGCTGGCCGTAGGCCATGACGAGGGGCGAGAGGCCGGCGTCCTCCAGCCACACCCAGGCCAGGATCCCGAGCACGAAGGCTGGCGGGTAGGCGCGGCGCGCGGCGTGGAAGAGGTCGCGGCCCAGACTCCCTGGCTCGGGGCCCTCGCTCCCGACGAAGGCCAGGTAGACGAGCAGGAGCGCGAACAGGTAGCACAGGTCGAGCAGCGAGGCGATCCCTCCCGCGAGCCCGAGCTCGCCGATTCGGTAGCGGATCGTGAAGGCCGAGTCGAGGACGACCTCGTCGCCGCTCGCTGCCTTGCCGTCGGGGCCGTAGGAGCGATAGACCTCGCCCGCGCTGGGCAGGGCGAGGGGGTCGTGGGGGTCAGCGCCGGCGGCGCTGTAGGCCTGGCCCCAAGGGTCGGAGCCGAGGGGGACCAGGTCGCCGCTGGCCTGCTGGCCGCCCGCGCCGATCCGCGAGATCGAGACCGCGATCGCCAGGGAGGGGTCCACCCAGCGCAGGGGGGCGGCGCCGAGGAAGCCGATCAGCGCCAGGAGCAGCGCCAGCGCCAACACGGGGCGCTTCCAGCTCGGGAAGGGGGCCGAGGTCCGCTGCCCGCGCGCGCGCTCGAGCCCGAGCGCGGGGCGCTGCAGCCGGTTCGACTCCGAGGCGGGCGGGGGCTGCGCCGGTGGCTGAGCTCCCTCGGGCTGGGCTTCCTCGGGCTGCGCTAGGGGCTGGGCTTCCTCGGGCTGGGCTTCCTCGGGCTGCGCTAGGGGCTGGGCTTCCTCGGGCTGGGCTTCCTCGGGCTGGGCTTCCTCGGGCGGCGGCGGCTCCACCGCTCAGCCGCCGCGGGTGTGCATCTCGAGGTGCGGGTCCGCGCGCAGCTCGCCGGCGAGGGCCAGGGGCCGCCGGCGCGTGGCCAGCGCCCGGCGCTCTTCGGCGCCGCGGTCGAGGCGCTCACCCCAGATCGTCGCCACGCGCTGGCTCAGCTGCGCGTCGCCCTCGCCCGCGCGGAGCGGCGCGCGCAGGTCGTGGCCTTCGCGCGCGTAGAGGCAGAGGAAGAGCCGCCCGTCGGCGGTCAGGCGGGCCCGGTCGCAGGCGCCGCAGAAGGGCTGGGTGGTCGAGGCGATCACGCCGAACACGGTCCCGTCGCTGAGCGCGAAGCGCTCGGCGGGGGCCGAGCCGCGCCCGCCGAGCTCGCGGATCGCCCCGTGGGAAGCCTCCAGCCGGCGCAGGACGTCCGCGCGCGAGACGACCGCGTCGCTGCTCCAGCGCGTGGCGCCGCCGACGTCCATGTATTCGATCAGGCGCAGCTCGGCGCCCTGGGCGCGGGCGAAGTCGAGCAGCGCCGGCAGCTCGTCCTCGTTCTGGCCGGCCAGGACGACGGTGTTGAGCTTGACCGGGAAGCCCAGCTCGCGCGCGGCCTCGATCCCGGCCAGGGTCTCGTCCAGGCGAGGCCGCCCGCTGAGGCGCGCGAAGCGCTCGGGGTCGAGCGAGTCGAGGCTGACCGTGATCCGATCCAGGCCCGCCGCGCGCAGGTCCTCGCCGAAGCGAGGCAGCAGGATCGCGTTGGTCGTGAGCGCCAGGTCCTCGACCCCCTCGATCGCGCGCAGGAGGCGGACCAGCTCGACCAGGTTGCGGCGCAGGAGCGGCTCCCCGCCGGTCAGCCGGAAGCGGCGCACCCCGAGCCCCGCGAACACGCGCGCCAGGCGGGCGACCTCCTCCAGGTCGAGGATGTCGCTGCGCGGCAGCCACACGTAGTCCTCCTCGGGCATGCAGTAGCCGCAGCGGAGGTTGCAGCGATCCGTGACCGAGATCCGGAGGCTGCGCAGGGGGCGTTGGTGGCGATCGCGGGCCGTCACCCCGAGATCCCACCGCAGGTGGGCGAGGGAATCAACCCGTATCCCGCGACGCGAGGGGGGGGAGGCGGGGAGAGCGAGAGGCCCTGGACGCCGACTGCGAATTTGAATTTGAATTTGAACTGGGAATCAGGAATGGCTGTCGCTCGACTCTAGATCGCCCTGAGCCTGGGTAGCACGACCCGCGAGCGGCGCTCCCAGAGTTCTTTCAACGCAAAGGCGCAAAGGCGCAGAGCCGCAAAGGGCGTCGCTCGTGGGTCGAAGGGCGGTCGACTAGGCGTGCCACGGCATCCCGCTCTCGCTCCTCCTGGCGCCCTTTGCGCCTTCGCGTCTTTGCGCCTTTGCGTTGAAGAGGAGCAGTCCGGGCGGTCTCGAGGACAGCGACAGCCATTCCTAACTCCTGATTCAAATTCAAATTCAAATTGAATCGGAGTCCGCGCGCCCTCGCTCGTCGATCCGCCTCCTCCGTCCCCCTCTCAAAGTCCCCCGAGCAGCTTGCTCAGCGTGCGCAGCTCGGTCTCGTAGTCGTTGACCGAGGTCGCGTAGCGCCACACCTCCTCGCGCAGGTAGCCGGTCAGCTTCTTCTTGCCGCGGTGGACGTGCTTCTTGACCGCCCCCACGCTGATCCCGAGGTCGTCGGCGATCTTCTGCTGGGCCTCCCCGCGGAGGAGGAAGCGCTCGAGGGCCATGAAGTAGTTCTCGTGCTCCTCGGCCAGGCGGGCCAGGGAGCGGCGGACCAGGATCGCGAGCCACTCGCGGTCGAAGTCGTCGTCGGGCTCCATGTCCGCGGCCAGGTCGACGTCGCGCTCTCCCAGCTTGACCACCTTGCCGCCGCCGCGCTTGAGGGCGTTCGCCTTCTGGAGGTGCTTGCCCATCAGGTTGCGCGTAATGGCGAACACGAGCGCGCGGAAGCGGCCCGCCTTGGGGTCCGCCTTCTCGAGCGCTCGCATCAGCTGGACGCAGACCTCCTGGGCCACGTCCTCGGCTTCGCCCTTCATGCCGCGTCGGAGCAGGTAGCCGACCACGGCGGGGCGATACTTCTCGAAGAGCTGGCGGAGGGCGTCGGCGTCGCCGGCCTTGGCCGCCTGGACGACGGTCCAGCGGGTCGCGGAGAGCGTGCTCACGAGCCCTCCTCCTCGGGAGCTGGCTCCTCCTCCCGCTCGGGCGGAGGCGGTCGCTCTCCTGGAGGTCGGCCTTGCTGGTCGCGCGGGTCTCGCCGCCACTCCTGACCGCGGTGGTGCGGCGGGGCCTCGCGTCCGTTCTGGGGCGG
>CALDQK010001006.1 GCA_937911525.1 uncultured bacterium | reverse complement strand
GCCCGAGAGATCGGCAGATCTCTCGGACGCCTTTTGGCGGCCCATAGCGTCTAGGGGGCGGGAGGAGAGGGCGCTCTCCACAGCGCGCCTTCCCCCTCCCCGCTCCCTCTTGTCCTCTGCCCTCGCCTCGGGTCGAGTAGCGCCCCACGAGGAGGTCGCCGTGCTCGGCGAGGCCTGCGCGCTCCTGGCGGCCCTGACCTGGTCCGTCAGCGTGATCCTGTTCAAGCGCTCGGAGGCGGTCACGCCTCTGGCCATGAACCTGTTCAAGAACACGGTCGCGGCCGTCCTGCTCGGGCTGACCCTGCTCGCGCTGCTCCTCGGCGGCTGGACGGAGCTGCCGCTCGCGCGGAGCCGCGGGGACTGGGGGCGGCTGCTCTTCAGCGGCGTGCTCGGGATCGCCGTCTCGGACACCTTGATCTTCATGGCGCTCCGGCGCCTCGGCGCGAGCCTGCTGGCGGTGGTGGACTGCATCTACGCGCCCACGATCGTGGTCCTCTCGGTGGTCGTGCTGCACGAGCCCGTGCCCGCCGCCTTCCTCGCCGGCGGCGCGCTGGTCGTGGGCGGCGTGCTCCTGACCGTGACCGAGCGCACCCCGGACGAGCCCGAGCTCCCCGCCAGCGTGGCGGCGCCGATCGAGGCGGCGGCGAGTGAGGGCGCGGGCGAGCGCGCCGCGCCGGCCGACCCGCGGGAGCGCGCGCTGGGAGTGGCCTTCGGCCTGGCGGGGATCGCGTCCATGGCGGCCGGGGTCGTGCTCGCCAAGCCGGCCCTCGCCTCCGGTGACCTGGTGGAGGTGACCCTGGTCCGCCTCCTGGCCGGCGTCGTGGCGCTCCTGCTCTGGGTCTCGCTCAAGCCGCTGGTCGGCCTCGACGCAGGCGGCGCGGCGCGGGCCGAGGTGCTGGGCGTGCTCGGGCGCCGCGACGTGTGGCGGACCCTGATCCCGGCCTCGGTGCTCGGGACCTACGTCGCGATGCTCTTCTGGCTGGGCGGCTTCAAGTGGGCGCCGGTCAGCGTGGCCTCGGTGCTCAACCAGCTGGCGAGCGTGTTCACGGTGATCCTGGCCTGGCTGATGCTCGGCGAGTCGCTCAGCGGGCGGCGGATCACGGGGACCCTGGCCGCGGTCGCCGGCGCGGCGCTCGTGATGGCGACCCGCGGGGGCTAGCCGGTCGGCGGGTCCGCGTCGCCCTTGGGGGCAGCGTCCCCTTCGCGCGCGGCCAGCGTGGCCGAGAGCTTGTTGAGGTCGTCGGCGACCTCGGCGAAGGCGTCGTTGTTGCGCAGCTCGGTGCGCGCGCTGTAGTCGCCCGCGATCAGGGACTCGATATGGCGCCGAAAGGCGATCGTCGGACCGACCAGCCGGTGGGTGGCCAGGACCGAGATCATGATGTTCCCCACGAAGAAGATCAGGATCAGGACCGCCAGCCACACCACGGTCCCGCTGCTCTGGCTAGCGAGCTCGAGCCCGGCCTGAGCGTCGACCTTGGTGGTCATTTCGAGCCAGGCGCGGAAGCGGGTCCACTGAGCGTGGAGCACGCCGAGGACGGCGGCCGAGAAGGCGAGCGAGAGCAACATGCTGTAGAGGCCAAGCTTGGTCTGCAGCAGCGGCTGCAGGAGCACCTGCTTGCGCCGCGGGCGCTCTCCAGGCCCCGGCGCGCCCTGAGGTCGATCCGTCACGTCCACTCCCCCTCAGCCAGCCATTCTAGGCCTACGGCGAGACAAAGGGTGGAGCCTCCTGTCGAGAGGCGGACACCCGAGGCCCCCGACCCACCTCCCAGCCTTCGGTGCGCACTGGCGGAAAAGTGGCGCATTTTGGTGGGGCTGCGCAGGGACTTAGGACGGGTGCCCGCTTTGCCCAGGATCGAGCATGAACGCGATCCTGACCCTGCCCGAGCACGTGCCGACCCGCCTCCGCCTGCGTCGCTGGACCGGGGATCGGCGCCTCGATCGCCGCCGCAGCCCGCGGCGTTCGCTGGCCAACCTGCTCCACACCCGCGCCCGCCGCGAGGGATGGGAGGTCCTCGCGCTCGGCGACGCCTCGGGGCGCCCGCTGGCCGCGAGCTGCGCCAAGGAGCGCACCCGCGAGCTGCTCGCCCACGGCGCCCAGATCTGCGCCGAGGCCGAGCGCCGCGACCCGGGCGCCTGGGACTCGACCCACGAGGCCTTGCTCGAGCTGGGCTGGACGACGGCCGCGGGGATGTCGGTCCGGGTGACCCGCGTGGACGCCGCCGGCGAGGCGCTGATTCTGGTCGGAATGGCCAGCGAAGAGGTCGTCGAGGAAGAGGACGGCTTCAGCCTCGCGCTCCCCGAGCTCGAGCCCACCGCCTGGCGGGCGGTCGTGATCCGGCTCGAAGAGCGGATCAAGGCCTTGCGCTAATACTCTCAGGCGAGGGTCGCCCGGTAGATCCGCGCCAGGTCCTGTCCGAGCCGGGGGCGGCTGAAGCGCTCCAGCGCGGCGGCGCGGCCGGCTGCTCCCAGCGCTGCGCGACGCTGGGGGTCGGCGATCAGCGCGGCCAGGGCTTCAGCGAGGGCGCCGGCGTCGTCGGGCGCGATCCCCAGGGCTTCGCGGCCGGAGCGGAAGAGCTCGCCCGAGCCTCCGGTCCGGACCGCGATCACGGCGCGCCCGCAGGCCTGGGCCTCGACGATCGTCCGGCCGAAGGGCTCGGGGCGGGTGCTGGCGTGGACGACCACGTCGAGGGCGCGGTAAGCCGGCGCCGGGTCCGCCTGGAAGGGCAGGAACTCCACGGCGCCGCTCAGGCCCAGTCGACGCGCGCGCTCGCTCAGCTCGTCGCGCGACCACTGGCTGCCAGCGGTGCGGTAGATCGGGCCGCCGATCACGTAGCCGCGCCAGGCCGGCAGCTCGGCGGGCAGCCGCGCCAGCGCCTCCAGGAACACGTCCTGGCCCTTCCAGCGCCCGTAGGTCGCCACGATCCCGAGCGCCACCACGCCCTCGGATCCCGGGAGCTCGGCCCGCGGGCCCTGCGGCCGGAAGTGGGCCGTGTCGACCGCGTTGTAGACCACGTGCAGCGGCAGCTCGGGCAAGACCCGGGCCGCGTCGGCGGCCAGCGAGCGGCTGATCGCGATCCCCGCGCTCGCGCTGCCGGCGAGGGGCGCGAGCAGCCGCGCGACGAGCGCGCCCTTCTTGCCGTCCGTCGGGAGCGCGCGCGCCG
>CALDQK010001005.1 GCA_937911525.1 uncultured bacterium | reverse complement strand
GGGGGGCGCCGGTGAGCGAGCCCGAGCCCGCCGGCGGGGTGGCGGCCAGCGACGAGCGCGAGGTCCAGGAGCCCCCGGTCGACCTGAGCGACGCGGCGGCCGTCGCCCAGGCCGTCCTCACCGCCGAGGGGCGCCCCGACGCGCTCCTCTCGGTGGCGATCGTCGACGACGAGCGGATCGCTGAGCTCCACGTCGAGTTCATGGACGTCCCGGGCCCGACCGACGTGATCAGCTTCCCGCTCGAGGACGACGGGCCGGGTCCCCAGGTGCTGGGCGACGTCGTGGTCTCGGCCGACACGGCGGCCCGCGAGGCGCGCGAGCGCGGGATCAGCCTCCGCGAGGAGCTGCTCCGCTACGTCGTGCACGGGACCCTGCACCTGCTCGGCTACGACGACCTCGAGGAAGGCGAGCGCGAGCGAATGCACGCCCGCCAGGAGGAGCTGCTGAGCCGCTATCTCGACCACCAGCCGGATCTGGCTGGTGGCGCCCCGGTGGATTAGGATCGGCGGTCATGTCCGAACTGACGATCACTCGGCGCGATGTCCCGGACGCCGGCGTCTCGGTGCTAGAGCTCACCGGCGTCCTCGATGGCCGCAGCACCGCGGCCCTCGAGGAGGAGATGAAGGACCTCGCCCAGCGAGGCCGACTGCGGGTCGTCGTCAACTGCTCGGGCCTGACCCACCTCGCCAGCGACGGGATGGGCGCCTTCCTCAGCCACCTGATCAAGATTCGCAAGCAGGGCGGCGACATCAAGTTCTGCGAGATGCGGGACGAGGTCCGCGCCGTGCTCTCGGTCCTCGGGCTGGGCAAGCTGCTCGTGGTCAAGGGCGACGAGGAGCAAGCGATCGCGAGCTTCAGCGAGGGCGAGCCCGCGGCCAAGCCGGCGGGTGAGGACCAGAAGCTGCGCGTCGAGCTGAGCGAAGAGGGCGACGTGACCGTGGTCTCGCTCTTCGGCTTCGTGGATCGCCACACGATCCAGCAGCTCGATCAGCAGCTCGACTCGCTCCTGGGGCAGGGCAAGGCGCGGATCGTGATCGACTGCGCCGAGCTGACCTACATCTCCAGCAACGGCATGGGCGTGTTCATCTCCTACGTCAGCAAGGCGCGGGCGCAGGAGGGTGACATTCGACTTTGCAACATGCGCGATATCGCCCGCACGGTCATCACCATGCTGGGGCTCCATCGCCTGTTCCAGGTCTTCGACTCCCGCGAAGCCGCCCTCGCTTCCTATCGATAACCGAACCTTTCGCGCCGCAAGTCGTTCTATCGCAGTTGCTTGCGAACAATGTCGATGCGCGTACTCTTGACGCTTTCGTGTGCCAGGGCTACCTTCGACCTATCGACGACTAACGAGGTGTGCGCCTACCGTTTTCCCCACTTTCCCCCTTTTCGGTAAGAACACACCTAGGACGGCACCCTTCGGGGTGCCGTCCGCTTTAGATATATGGCCGCTTTAGATATATGGCCGCTTTAGATAGATGGCCGCTTTAGCTGGCCGCTTGAGATAGACGGCTCGTGTTCCAGCAGGCTGTGTTCCAGCAGGCTGCTGCGACGAGCCGACGAGCGGTCTCTGGCTTGCCATATGCGCGTGATTTGGCCCAGCTGCTAGCAGCAGCCCGCCTGAACCAGACCCTCGATCCGCTGGCTCAGGGCTTCGAACTCGAAGGGCTTGGTCAGCACGTCGACGCACGACTGCTCTCCGTCGAGGACCCGCTGCAGGATCTGGCTGTCGTAGCCGGTCATGAAGAGCACCGGGAGCTCTGGCCGGACCTCGCGCAGACGCAGGAAGAGCTCCCCGCCGTTGAGGCCCGGCAGGATCACGTCGAGCAGGGCGAGGTCGAAGCGGCCCTGGGCCCATTGCCAGCGAGTTCGTCTCACCAGCTCGCTGGTGTCTGGGAGAGTGAAGGAATGAGCGACCGACCCTTCGCCCCAGCCGCGGACCGCAACAAGGACGAGCTCCTGGCGGTGCTGCCCAGGATCTTGCCGTCCGAGGGCTTGATCCTCGAGCTCGCCAGCGGCACCGGCCAGCACGCCGCCCACTTCGCGCCGCGCTTCCCCCAGGCGCGCTGGCAGCCAAGCGACCAACGCCCCGAGGCCCTCGCGGGCATTCGCGCCTGGACCGAGGGGCAGCCCAACGTCCTGGCTCCCCTGGTGCTCGACGTCACCACGCCGGAGTGGCCGATCGCGGCGGCCGACGCGATCGTGACGGTCAACCTGCTCCACATCGCCCCCTGGGAGGTGTGCCTGGGCTGGCTGGCGGGAGCCGCGCGCACGCTCCGCCCGGGGGCGCCCCTCTACTACTACGGGCCCCTCTTGCGGCGGGACCGGCCGAACGCGCCCAGCAACCTGGCCTTCGACGAGGGCCTCCGCCAGCGCGACCCGAGCTGGGGGGTGCGCTACCTCGAGGACGTGCGGGCCGAGGCCGAGCGCGCCGGGCTGAGCCTGGACGAGGTGATCGAGATGCCCAACAACAACCTCTCGCTCGTGTTCCGGCCGGATCGCGAGTGAGCCCAGGGAGAGGGTCCTCAGCGGAGAGGACCCTCGTCGGCGGAGCTTCAATCGCGACCCGAGCTCGCGTCCCTCCACGCGACGGCGCGCCACGGGCCGACGACCCACAGCGCGTCCCCGGGCGCGTCCCAGTAGAGCCGCCCGAGACCCCGCGGGACGTTCACACGCGACACGCGGAGTTCCTCCCGCGGGTCGATCACGGCCAGCTCTGGCTCTCCCACTCCAGCCGAGAGGACGAAGAGCCAACCTCGGTGACTCGAGAGCGCTTGCACGGCTCCGCGAGACTCCGTCCCGCTGAGCTCTTCGGGTTCGCGACCCGTGGCGACGAGCGCCACCCGCCGACGCTCCCGAACTCCGACGAAGAGAGAGGGGTCGGGCGCGTCGGCGAGGCCTACCGCGGTTCCCTTCAGGTCCGCCGACCACACCAGCTCGCCGCTCCGATCGTCGTAGGCGCCAATGAACCCCGCCAATCGACCCGGGCCGTTTCCGCAGAGCGCGAACTGGCCCTTGTGGGGTAGGTGGACCGCGCCACGGATCCAGCTGACGGGGCACTCGATCGGGCGCTCGTCGAGGAGGCGCCCTGCCGGGTCCAGGCTGATCAGGCGCACGCCCCCAGCGGAGAGCAGCAGGCGCGCGCCGCCCTGCGGCGCCGCCCAGGCGAGGAACCATCCCTTGCGGAGGAAGTCACCGCGCCCGCTCCACACGCGCCGCGGGGGGGCCCCCGCCGAGAGCTCCGAGATCACGACCTCGCAGGGCGGGAGCGGCTTCCATGTCCGCTGTGGCTTCTTCGCCGGACGTTCGCCGTGAGCGACCCACACCTTGTCACCGGCGGACGCCGCGCCCCACACGTAGCCGGAGACGGACGTGGGCTCGGCGAGCCCAAAGGTCTCGCCCTTCCGTGGGAAGCGCAGCGCGCGCGAGTTCTCCGCGATCCACACCGCGTCCGGCGTGGCCGCGAAGACCCGCCAGTCCGCCTGGGGGAGCTCGAGCTCGTGGGCGTGCACGAGTCGAGGGGGCTTCGTCCACGCTCCGACGGGGCTCGCCGAGGGGAGCGGCGTCGTCGAAGGCGAGGGCCGAGGCGGCGTGCTCGGCGCGCTCGGCGTGGGGGAGGGGGAAGAAGGAAGGCCTCGCGGGACCAGGGCGAGGGCCAGCGCGGCGAGTCCGGCCAGGGCGATCGCGCCGCTCGCCAGGGCCAAGCCTGAGCGGGGGCCGTGGGGGGGCGCCTGACGCGCTCGCGCGAGGGCCTCGCCCAGCGCCCCCGCGTCGGGGTAGCGGCGGCTGGGATCGGCCTGCAGGCAGCGCAGGCACACGACCTCCAGGGAGGGCGACACGGTCGGGTCGAGGCTGCGCGGCGGGAGGGGCGAGGCCTGCGCGATCAGCGCCATGGTTTCGACCACGGTCGCGCCGGAGAAGGGGAGCCGATCCGTGAGCGCGAGGTAGAGCAGGACCCCCAACGCCCACACGTCCGAGGCCGGGCCGACCCGGTCGCGCTGTCCCCCGATCTGCTCGGGGGCCATGGTCGACACGGTCCCCACCACGGCGCCGGTCCGGGTCATGCGCTCGCTGTTGGCGACCAGCGCGACGCCGAAGTCGCTCACGTAGGCGCGCCCCTCTGGGTCTACCAGCACGTTGTCGGGCTTGAGGTCCCGGTGAACGATCCCCGCGGCGTGAGCCGCCCCCATGGCCTGGCAGACCTGAAGGAGTATGTCGAGGCGCTCAGCGCGGGGGGCGCCCTGCCAGGCCGCGTCGAGCGCGCGGGCCTCCTCGACGAGGGCCAGGATCAGGCAGGGCCGTCCCTCCAGCAGGCCAGCGCCGTAGATCGGCACGACGCCCGGGTGGCTCAGGGCCGCGACGGCCTGGCCTTCGCGGAGGAAGCGCTGCCAGCGAGCCTCGCGTCCGTCGCCCTCGAGGACCTTGAGCGCGACGAAGCGGCCCAGCTCGAGGTCGTAGGCGCGGTGCACGCTGCCCATGGCGCCCCGGCCGAGCTGCTCGCGGAGCTCGTAGGCGCGGGGCGCACCTCCGTCCAGGGAGAGGATCTCGACCCGGCGGGCGCCGGTCACGGGCGCCGGTCGCCGCCCGTGTTGAGCCTTGGTTCGTTCACGAGAGGAGCATAGGACCCCTGCGGAGTGAGCGACAGGGAGTCCTCTCCGCGGCCTCGGCGAGCGGGCGATAGGCTAGCGGGCATGCAGACTTCCCAGCCCCGGACGACCCAGCAGCCCCCGACCGCCGCGCTGCGTGACCAACTCGAGGCCATGGACGACGCGCAGCTGGAGGCCCTCCTCGGTCGCAGCCTCTTGCTCACCAGCGAGGCCTCGCGCGACGAGCTGTCCGCCTACGTGGCCCTGACCGAGGCCTTCGCGGCGCTCGACCGGGCCGGGGTCAAGACGCCGGTCCTGCGCGACGAGCTCGGCTACGCGCTCTTCTTCGACAACTCGACCCGGACCAAGTCCGCCTGGGCGGGAGCCTGCGCGCGCCTGGGCATGTCCCCGGTGATCGTGGACGGCTCCTCGACCCAGGTCGCGCACGGGGAGACGGCCGCCGAGACGGGCGCCATGCTGGGCATGAACGCGCACGCGCTCGGCGTGCGCCACGACCTGATCCTGGGCGAGGGCAACGCCTTCATGCGGGACATGGAGCGCGGAATCGGGGACTACCTCGCCGCGACCGCCGATCCGCGCCGCGTGCCGCTCGTGAACCTGCAGTGCGACGTCGACCACCCGACTCAGACCCTGGCGGACCTGGTGTGGCTGCGCGAGCGCTTCGGCGGGACGCTGAGCGGCAAGAAGATCGCCGTGACCTGGGCCTACTCCCCCAGCTACGCCAAACCGCTCTCGGTGCCGCAGGGCCTGATCACCCTGCTGCCGCGCTTCGGGGTGCAGGTCGAGCTGGCGCACCCGCCGGGCTACGAGCTGACGCCCAGCTGCCTGGAGGCGGCCCGACGAGGCGCGGCCGAGGGCGGCGGCTCGTTCTCGGTCGTCGAGACGATGGACGCCGCCTTCGCGGGCGCGCACGCGGTCTACCCCAAGAGCTGGGGGCCGCGCGCGCTGATGCTCGAGCGCGTCGCCGCCAACCAGGCCGGGGACCAGCAGGCGCTGGCCGAGATCGAGCGCCGGGCCCTGGCCCAGAACGCCCAGCACCGCGACTGGATCTGCGACGCGCGGCGCATGGCGCTGACCGACCAGGGCGCTGCGCTCTACATGCACTGCCTGCCCGCCGACCCCGGCGCCGAGGTCGAGGCCGCGATCCTGCGGGCCAACACGCTGAACGTCGCGCGCGAGGCGAACAAGAAGGTCTACGTGATCATGGCGCTCCTGGCCGCGGCGAAGGTCGCTGGCC
>CALDQK010001004.1 GCA_937911525.1 uncultured bacterium | reverse complement strand
CGGGTAGACGTCCACGGCGACCTGGAACTCGAGCCGCTCGCAGGCGGCCCGCAGGCGGCCCGCGTTGGGGACCGAGAGCAGGGGGTTGCCGGCGAAGGTCACCAGCGCGAACACGGCCTCGCGCGCGCGCGGGTCGCTCAGGCCGCGCTCGATCTGGTCGGCCAGGATCCGGCAGGGGTACTCGTGGTTGAGCTCCGGCGCGCCCTGCGGGCTGCGGTAGCTGTCGAAGGAGCCGCGCGCGCCGGGGAGCCGGAACAGCCACGAGGCGAGCCCCTCGGGGAAGAGGCTCCCCCCGACTCGATCCAGGTTGCCGGTCAAGGCGTTGAGGAGCAGCGTGGCCCACACCGCCAGGCCGCCTTGGGCCGAGTTGCAGGGGCCGAGGCGCGCGTAGACCGCGGCGCCCTCCGCCTGGGCCAGCTCCCGGGCCAGGCGGCGCAGGTGAGCGGGCGTGAAGGCCGGCCCCACCCGCGGCGCGGCGGCCTCGGGCGTGAAGGGCTCGAGCAGGTCGCGCAGCCGCTGGCGCACTCCGGGGCGGCCCCAGCGGGCCAGGAAGGCGGCGTCCTCCAGGCCCTCGGCCAGGATCACCTGCGCCAGGGCCAGCAGCAGGAGCGCGTCCTGGCCGGGCCACACGAAGTGGTGCTCACAGGCGAGCCGGGCCGTCTCGGTCCGGCGCGGGTCGAGCACGACCAGCTTGCCGCCGCGCGCTTGGATCGCCTTCAGCCGACGTCCGATCCCGGGCGCGGTCATCAGGCTCCCGTTGCTGACCAGGGGGTTGGCCCCCACGATCAGGAGGTAGCTCGTCCGCTCGAGGTCGGGGACCGGCTGCGCGAGCTGCATGCCGAACACGAGCAGGTTCACGAGCAGGTGGGGGTTCACGTCCTGCGAGTTGGCGGTGTAGCGGTTGCGGCTCGGCAGGGCGCGGCGCCAGACCTCGGTCCCCAGCATGGCGCCGAGATTGTGCACGGTCGGGTTGCCGATGTAGGTCGCCAGCGCGTGGCGGCCGCGCCGCCGGAGCACCCCGGCCAGGCCCTCGGCTGCGGCCTCGAGGGCCTCCTCCCAGCCGCACTCGACCAGCTCGCCTCCGCGCCGGACCAGCGGGCGCCGCAGGCGGTCGGGGTCGTGGAAGTGGGCCGGGATCGCGAGCCCCTTGGGGCAGCAGTAGCCGCGCGAGAAGGGGTCCTGGGGGTCGTTGCGGGCGGCGAGGATCCGCTCGCCCTCGACCTCGAAGGTCAGTCCGCAGGAGGCCTCGCAGAGGTGACAAGGCCGGTGAACGAGCTGGCTCATGCGGTCTCCTCCTGCCTCTGGCGCCCCGAACGCGCTGCGGGGCGGCGAGCGACTTCCAGGCGCCGGGACCCGTCTCAGTATCGGCCCTGCGCCGCGTTTCACACGGTCTCAGCCGTACGCTACCCTCTCGCCCGCCTCGGAGAGCGACCTCCCCGGGCAGAGGACCCCCAATGAGTCAGATCGCCGTCACCGGCTCGGTCGCCTTCGACCACATCATGAACTTCCCGGGGAAGTTCCAGGACCACATCCTGGCCGACAAGCTGCACATCCTGAACGTCAGCTTCCTCGTGCAGGATCTGCGCCGGCTGCGCGGCGGCTGCGCGGCGAACATCGCCTACGCCTGCGCCCTGCTCGGCCTGAAGCCCGTCCTGACCGCCTCGGTCGGCACCGACTTCGCCCCCTACGGCGACTGGCTGGCTGCGCGCGGCGTCGACCTCGGCGGGGTGCACACGGTCGAGGAGATGCTCACCGCGAGCTGCTTCATCACGACCGACGAGACCAACAACCAGATCACCGGCTTCTACCCCGGGGCCATGACCCGGGCGGGCGAGGCCAAGATCGCCAACCTCCCGGGCGACAAGCCCGCCCTCGCGATCGTGTCGCCCAACGACCCCGGCGCCATGAAGGCCTACCCGGCCGAGTGCCGCGAGCTGGGCGTGCCCTTCCTCTATGACCCCGGACAGAACATTCCGGCGCTCTCGGGCGAGGAGCTCTTCGAGGGGCTGAGGGGCGCCAAGGCCGTCGTCTGCAACGACTACGAGCTCGCCATGGTCCAGGAGAAGAGCGGCAAGTCGCTCGAGGACCTGCTCGAGGTCTGCGAGACCGTGGTGGTGACCCTGGGCGAGAAGGGCTCGCGGATCCACCCGCGCGGTGAGGACGCGATCGAGGTCCCGGCGGTCAAGGTCGAGAAGGCCGTCGACCCCACCGGCGCCGGCGACGCCTACCGCGGCGGCCTGATCAAGGGCCTGATGTCGGGCGAGGGCTGGGAGAGCGCCGCGCGCCTCGGCTCGCTGGTGGCGGCCTACTGCGTCGAGCACCAGGGCACGAGCAACTACAGCTTCACTCGCGAGCAGTTCAACGCACGCTTCGAGCAGGCCTACGGCCTGGTCCCCAGCGTCTAGGAAGCCTTCGCATGTTCTGGGACACCCTCGTATCGCTGATCGTCGCTGGCGTCATCATCTTCGTGTTCTGGAAGATGCCGGACGAGGACGAGGACTGGGGCGAGGAGCCCGAGACGTCCGGGGAGGCGAAGGCCGAGCCCGAGGAGGCGAAGGCCGAGCCCGAGGAGGCGAAGGCCGAGCCCGGGGAGGCGAAGGCCGAGCCCGAGGAGGCGAAGGCCGACGACGAGAAGCCCGAGGAAGCGAAGGCCGAGCCCGAGGAGGCGAAGGCCGAGCCCGAGGAGGCCAAGGCCGAGCCCGAGGAGGCGAAGGCCGAGCCCGAGGAGGCCAAGGCCGACGACGAGAAGGCCGAGGGCGAGAAGGCCGAGGGCGAGTCCGGGGACGCCGAGGGCGAGAACAGCGAGAAGAAGGACGGCGAGTGAGCCAGGTCCTGCGCACGCACGCGGTCTCGCGGCTGCGCTACCTCGTTCAGCAAGTCGACCGCTTCGAGCGCTTCCACGCGGGGAGCGCCCGGCTCGAGATCAACGCCTTCACCGACCTGTTCACGACCGACGACGTGCTCAGCCAGATCTGGGACGCGCTGCGCGCGCACCTGAGCGTGTCGCCCAAGGCCTGGCACGAGCAGGCCAACCGTGAGCGGGAGGTGCCGCCCCTGCCCAGGGGCGCGGCGGACTGCATGGCCTTCCGCTTCGCGACCTTTCGCTACATGAAGAGCGACAAGGCGGACCTGCAGCACTTCGTCAGCAACCTCTTCCCGGGGAGCTACCTCAACGAGCGCTTGATGAACTGGAAGCGCCTGATCGTGCACCCCTTCGCGGCGGACTGCCGAACCCTCGTGCGCGACCTGCCTGGCCGCCTGCCCGAGACCGAGTGGGTCCAGCTCGACGAGTGCCTCGAGAGCTACCTGAACGGTCCCTTCGAGCAGGTGGGCTTCGGCCCGCGGGCCTGGACCGACGCCGACGACGAGCGCGCCGCGGCCTCGCTCGCGCAGGCCGAGGCGGCGACGACGCCGGCGGAGCCCGTCGCGGAGACGAGCGCCGTCGAGGCCGCGCTCGCCGAGCTCGAGGCCTGCGTCGAGGCGGTCCACAGCAGCGAGCGCGAAGAGGTCCTGCTCGACCTCGCGGCGCTGCGAATCGAGCGTCGGCGCCCCACCTTCCAGCGCGCGCGCTTCCTGGCGCGGC
>CALDQK010001003.1 GCA_937911525.1 uncultured bacterium | reverse complement strand
TTCCGTTCGCGCTCCGCAGGGGGCTGACGCGGCTCGCGATCCCGCCCCGCAGCCGCAGCGTGGCCTGCGCGCGGTCGTGGCTGATCCAGCGGCCTTGACCGCTGAGCTCGATGTGTTCGCTGCTGCCGATTTCGATGCGCTGGGTGACCGAGAAGGAGCGCTCGGCGCCGTGGTCCTTGGGGCCCTTGGCGAGGGTCAAGGTGCCCGAGCACGCCTTGCCCTCGAGGGTCCCGTTGAAGCGATAGGTGTCGCTGGCGGCCGCCAGCGGGGCGCTGGCGAGGAGCACGGCCAGCGCGATCGTGGTGTGTAGGTGGTTCATGACCGGGTCTACACAACGCGCGGGCCAGAGGAGATCGCCCTCTTCGCAGGGCTTAGGCCGCGCTCCCGGCCAAGTATGGAAATGGAGCGCGGAAGGGAGTCGCTCGCTAAGCCTCTGATTTAACGGGGCTTGCGCGCATTCGTCGATCCTCGACGGGCGCGCGTCCCAGTGGGCGCTACTTGCCGATCGAGAGGAAGGCGAGGGTCTTGCGCAGGTCGCTCGAGGTCAGCGGGCGGCTGGGGTGGCTGTGGCCCCAGGGGTTGAGGAGCACGAAGCCCTTCCCCTGCTTGGCGACGAGCGCGTAGGCGTGCAGGGGCACGATCCCCAGCTCCTTGCCGAGCGAGGTGCGATCGATATAGGGCGGGAAGCCGACCACGATCGGCTGCTTGCGATCGAGCGCCTTGCGGAGCCGCTTGCTCAGCCCGAAGTAGAGCGTGCACACGATGCTGTCCGTGTCGTAGCCCAGCATGTTGAGCCCGCGCCAGGTGGGGCCGCTCTCGACCGACTCGTAGCCGCCGCGTTGAAGGGCGGCCGCCTTCTCGATCAGGCTCGGCCAGAGCTCGTAGACGCGCTGTCCGTCGCGGTAGATCGAGTCGCCGCGGGCGTAGACCGGGGAGCCGTAGGTCAGCGCAGGCTTGTGGCTGACCCGATACCAGGTGTCGCGGATCTTGACCTCGCTGGCGTCGGGGCCGATCGCGCGGATCCGGCTGCGGATCCGCTCGGGCTGCATGTGGGCGACCGCGGCCATGCCCGCCAGCAGGTAGCAGCTCCCGAGCTGCCCCTGGCGCACGTCGTCGGCCTCGATCTCGCGGGCGTCGCCGGGCGCCTTGAGGAAGGGGGTTCCGGCCACCTCGCCGTGGCGGGCGTTGCTGATCGTGAGTTCACCGGGTTCGGCGGCCCGCTGGTTGCCCCAGGCGCTCAGCCAGAGCGTCTCGTCGAGGGAGCCGCGCACCGCCCACCACTTGCCGTCCGGCCCGCGAGTGAAGGAGACGACCAGCGACTTGCCCCGCAGCTTGCTCAGTGAGCCGAGCCGGTTCGCGATCCCCTCCTGAGTGCCGAGGGTCGCGAGCACGCGCTCGTCGTTCACCCAGCGACCCTGGCCGCTGAGGCTGATCCGCTCCCCGGACACGCGCAGGGTCTGCTGCACGCCGAAGGGTTGGCGGGCGCGCGGATCGTCCGCGCTCCGGGCGAAGGTGATCCGTCCCTGGGCGGAGTAGCCGTCCACCGTCCCGGAGAAGCTGTAGGTCTCCTGAGCGTGGGCGAGGGGAGCGAGGCAGAACAGGCCGAGCAGGGCCAGGGCGGTGCGCGTGAGTGTCATGAAGGACACCTACTCAACGCGTGGGCCAAGTTCTGCGGTCTCCGAAGAAGGACTTACGCGCTTCTTTTCACCGAAGCTGGGAAGCCGACTCGCAAATGACACGCGGCGCAAGCCACCCTTTCCCAGCGACTTAGCGATATGCGTCCGTATCTGGGGGGAGATGGCTCTTCTTCGGGTGGAGGTGCTCCATGCGCAACTCGAGCCTGCCCCTGATCTCGTTGGTCGCCCTGCTGGCGTTGGCCCCTGCGGCGGACGGATCGGTCGAGGTCAAGCCCCTCGAGGGCGGCCGCTATGAGGTCCACTTCAAGCACACGCCCGTGATCGCCTGCGAGAAGGTCGCGGTCGCTGGGTCCTTCAACGGGTGGAACAAGGACACCCACGCGATGCAGGACGCCGACGGCGACGGCACCTACGAGCTGAAGCTGACCCTGCAGCGCGGCCAGCACTTCTACAAGTTCGTGATCAACGGCTCGGTCTGGAAGCACGACGCCGACAACCCGCGCACCGAGTCGGATGGCCACTCGGGCTTCAACTCGGTCCTCGACCTCGGCGCGGGCGCGCCGGCGGCGCCTGGCCACAAGGGCGACAGCGTGATCGACGCCGAGCAGCTGATCCACGACCCGAGCGACCTCAGCCACGCCTGCGCGGTGGACGGGCGCAAGCGCCTGATCCTGCGCATTCACGTGCTCCAGGACGACGTGGAGTCGGTCGTGGTCAACGCCAAGCCGCGCCCCGTGGGCGGCGCGGTGGCGGCCCGCCCGATCGCGGTCGTCAAGGGCCGCACGGTGTGGGAGGCCCGCCTGGCCTACTCCCGCGCGCCGAGCAAGGTCAGCTACGAGTTCGAGCTCGCCGACGGCAGCAAGAAGCTCGCCCACCCCGAGGGCAAGAAGCGCTTCAACCTCTCGACCAAGGCCGCTGGGCGCTTCGTGACCCCGACTTGGGTCCGCGACGCGGTCTTCTATCAGATCTTCCCGGATCGCTTCCGCAACGGGGACCCGAGCAACCAGCCCAAGCTGAAGAAGCGACCGGCGGGTCAGCCCTGGCACGTGGACGACCGCTTCCTCGAGGAGTGGGGCGCCGAGCCGAGCCACTTCAACTTCATGGGCGGCGACCTGGCCGGGATCACCGAGAAGACCGACTACATCCGCTCGCTGGGCTGCAACGCGCTCTACCTGAACCCGATCTTCAAGGCGGCCAGCAACCACCGCTACGACGCCTCGGACTACGAGACGATCGACCCGGCCCTGGGCACGCTGGAGGACTTCCACGCGCTGCGCGACGCCTTCGCCAAGAAGGACATGAAGATCCTGCTCGACTGCGTGTTCAACCACACCGGCGACAGCCACTACATGTTCCAGGACGCGCTGAAGAAGGGCAAAGAGTCCAAGTTCTGGGACTGGTACTTCTTCGACGGCGGCTTCCCGGTCAAGCAGACCCCCAAGCCGAACTACCGCTGCTGGTGGGGCTTCGGCTCGCTGCCGCAGCTCAACACCAAGAACCCCGAGGTGATCCAGCACCTGATGAGCGTCGGCAAGAAGTGGCTGGCCGAGGGCGGCCACGGCTGGCGCCTCGACGTCCCCAACGAGGTCGACGCGATCAACCCCGAGTTCTGGCCCGAGTTCCGCCGCAAGATCAAGAAGCAGGACCCCGAGGCCTACATCGTCGGCGAGATCTGGACCAACGCGGTCTCCTGGCTCCAGGGCGACAAGTTCGACGCCGTGATGAACTACCCCGTCCGCAGCGCCGCGCTGGAGTTCATGGTCAAGGGCGGGATCGACGCCAAGGCCTTCCAGGCCAAGCTGGGTGAGCAGCTCGCGATCTACCCCGAGCCGGCCCTGCGCGTGCAGTTCAACCTGCTCGGCAGCCACGACACGGCGCGCGTGCTCCACGTGGCCAAGGGCGACGCCCGCCGGGTGCGCCTCGCGATGACCTTCCTCTTCTCCTGGCCCGGGGCTCCGGTGATCTACTACGGGGACGAGGTCGGCGTGAACGGCGGCAAGGACCCCGAGTGCCGGCGGACCTTCCCCTGGGACCCCAAGCAGCAGGACCAGGCCACCCTCTCCCACGTGCGCCGCCTCGGCCGCGTCCGCCAGACCGAGCGGGCCCTGCGCCGCGGCACCGTGCGCTTCCTCCTCAGCGAGGGCAAGCAGTGCGCCTTCGCGCGCGAGGCCGAGGTCGGCGAGAAGGGCCGGACCGTGATCTGCGCCTTCAACGCGGACGCCTCGAGCGAGGCCACCCTGCGAATTCCTCTCGGCGAGCTGCGCGGCACGCCCAAGGCCCTCCTCAGCCAGCGCGCCTGCAAGGTCGAAGCGGGACATCTCGTGGTGACCCTCGGTCCCCTGGAGGGGGACATGATCGTCTTGGCGCGTTGAATAGTCCGCCAGGGCGCGCTTGACGAGCGCACCGGCGCCATTACCATCGCCCGGTCATCGAGGAGAGCCGCTAGATGCGCGATTCGCTACGAGTCTTGGATATCGCTCCGCACCGCAACGTCCGGCAGGAGTTCGCCAGCCGCTTCAAGGACGACGGCCACGAGATCGTGAGCGTCCCTGGCCGGCTCGAGGCCCTCGACATGCTCAAGGCGGGCGACTTCGACCTGGCCGTGCTCGACGCCAACAGCGACCTCTACGACACCAAGTCCCTGGTCGCCGAGATCCGCCAGGAGGCGGGCGACGAGGCCATGATCGCGG
>CALDQK010001002.1 GCA_937911525.1 uncultured bacterium | reverse complement strand
CCGCCGGAGGCCCTCCCCCCGACGCCGCCCGCCCGCCCCCGCCCGACCACGCGCAAGCTGCGCCGGCTGATCGAGCGCGACCTCAGCGAGGAGCCGCCACCCCGCGAGCCCCCGCTCGACCCGATCGCGCTCCAGATCGACCTCGACCGGTCGCTGCGCGAGGTGCTCGACGCCGTCGAGCGGCGCTACCTCGACGCCGCGCTGGAGCTGCACGAGGGCCACGTCAGCGAGACGGCCGACGCCGCCGGCCTCAGCCGCCGGACGCTCCTGCGGAAGCTCAAGAAGCACGGAATGCGCAGCCGCGACTACGGCGGTCGCGGCCGCAAGCGCTAGTTCGCGCCGGCCGAAGCCGAGCCGTAGACCTCCTCGAAGCTGGGGAGGTCCGCCGGATCGAGCAGCTCGTAGGCGCTCGGGTCGGCGACCTCGATGTGCCCGACGAGCATCCAGGGCGGATCGGGGGCCCCCACGGTCATGACCTGACCGCTCGGCTTGATCCCGATCACGAGGCGCGGCAGGCCTTGGCGACTCGAGACGAGGGTGCCAACGGGGAGCGATGGGTGGGCAGCCTTCATAGAGACCTCCTCTGAACCGGCGGGCCCCAGGGTCAGAGCGCCCGCCGGCCTGGCTGGGGTGGGGCGCTGCGTATGGACAACGCAAATCGGCGGCCTGGCGAAGTCGCCGCGCGCGGCCCGCGGCGCGCCAACCTTGGCGCGCTCGGGGAGGCGCTGTCCCCCGCGCGCGCCACTCCTGACACGGTCGGCTGCTGCGCGCCCGAGTTGTGACACAGGAACGGAATGTGTTCGGGGTGGCGGTGGGAGGATCGGTATGTCTTACGCAGGAATCGTTGAACCACTAGCCACGACCCGCTCGCCTTGGAGCGAGCTCGGCGAGCTCTTGAGCTCACCAACACCCATGGAGGATCTGACCTCGCGCCTGCGCTACGAGCTGGCGCGCGCCGAGCACTGCCTGGAGGAGCAGCCCGCCCTGGAGGGAGTCGGCCGGAGCGCCCTGGCGGCCTTGCACTACTTGCTCGACCTGCTCACCTCGAAGGGCGCGAGCGACTCGGCCTTGCGCCCGATCAAGCTCACCGTGCTGCGCCGGCTCGAGACGACCGAGCGGGCGCGCCTGGCCCGGGAGCGTCCGACCTTCCGGCAGGAGCTGGCGGCCTTCCTGGCCACGGTCGAGGAGCTCGAGGGGGAGGAGGAGGCCGCCCGCCCGAGTCGACGCCTGCGGCACGTCGGCCTCTAGCCAGCGCCACCAGCGGCGAGAGGCGCCCAGCGGCCTGTTCAGTCCCGCTGAAAGCGGTGGGTCGGGTCTTCCTGATCCACCAGCGGGACCAGGTCGCTGGGCTGGCAACACTCCGTGGGCTGGGTGTCGATCTCCAGTCGCTCGCTGAAGCGATAGCGCACCACCTGCTCGTGAGCGCGCAGCCGGCGCAGCAGCGCCAGCGCCGCCGCCTCACGCAGCACCAGCCCGCCCAGGAACACGGTGACGAGCTCTTCGCCCGTGCTCAGCGCCAGGCGCAAGGTCCCCGTGCGACGAGAGAGCTCGAGGTGCAGCAGGTAGCGCGCGACGTCCCCCCAGCCGGCGAAAACGCCTCGCAGCGGGTCGAGCGGCGTGTCCTCGAGGGGGTCGCGGTGCAGCTCGGCCCCGCTCTCCAGGTAGACCTCGAACTCGACCGCGCCGAAGGTCACGCGCGCGCCAGGGGCGAGGGGGACGTCCTCCTGCCCTTCGAGCCGACGATCGTCGACGAAGGTCCCGTTGCTGCTGCCGAGGTCCAGGACGCGCGGCTCTGTGTCTACCCAGTGGAGCAAGGCGTGTCGACGCGAGACGACGGGCTCGGGGAGCGCGAAGTCCGCAGACTCGCTCCGCCCGACGATCGCCCGAGCGCCGGCTCGCAGGCGGAACGCGACGCGTCCGCGGTCTTGGAGGCGCAAGCCTCGCTCCATGCTTGGTTCCTCCCGCGACCGCGAGCCGGTCGAGAGGCTGTCTTCCCGCTGCTTTGTGTGGCGCTCCTTCATGAAGGCCCGATCCAAGGGTCATCTAACGGTCGGCGCCTGGCGACGCAAGGCGAGCGCGTCCGCCCCCAGGCCGCTCCTGAAGCAGGCCAGGGAGTTATGCGCGCGCATTGCGGTCCGTGCTCCGGAATGTCAACCTTCCTTCATCGGTCGGGAGGTGCATGAGGGAAAGTGACTACCGGGAGGCGCGCACCGCAACGCGCGTAGGGCGGAAGAAGTCCGTCCCTCGGCTCTCCGAGGCGCCGACTCAACCCGTCGCCACCGAGCAGGCCGCGCCGCGGCTGGGGACGGTGATCGACGGCCGCTACCAGCTGCTGGACCTCCTCGGGCGCGGCGGCTTTGGAGCCGTCTACCACGCGCGAGACCTCGCGACGGGCGAGCACGTCGCGCTCAAGGTCCTGCTCAGCGGAGAGGAGCGGCGTCGGAAGCGGCGCTTCGAACGCTCGGCCAGCCTGCTCTGCGCCTTGCGTCACCCCGGCGTGATCGCGGGCCTGGCCTACGGCTCGGACCAGGACCTGGTGTTCCTCGCCATGGAGCACCTGCCCGACTCGCAGGACCTCGAGCAGGTGCTGCTCCGCTGCGGCGGGCGGCTCCCCTGGCCAGACGCGACGCAGTACGCCTGCGAGCTGCTGGAGGCGCTCGACTTCCTCCACCAGCAGCAGGTGATCCACCGCGACGTGAAGCCCAAGAACGTCCTGCTCTCCCAGCGCGGCGTGGTCCTGATCGACTTCGACCTCGCCAAGCGCCTCGGCCCAGGGCTCGAGGACTCGGGAGAGCTCGACCTCAACGGCCTGACCGAGGAGCGCACCCACTCCGGCCTGACCGGGACCCCGCTCTACATGGCCCCCGAGCGGATCGAAGGAGGCGCGGTCGACGCCCAGGCCGACCTCTACGCCGCCGGCCTGGTCCTCTTCGTCCTGCTAACGGGCAAGCTGCCGAGCGACTGCGCGACCGCGCCGCGCACGATCCGCGAGCTGAGCTGTGCGCGCCGCCTGCGCCCGCCCATGCTCGGCGCCGACCTCGGCTACGAGGTCCCCGCCGAGCTCGACGCCTGGCTCGGGCGCGCGCTGGATCCGCGCCCGAGGCAGCGCTTCACCAGCGCAGCCGAGATGTACGAGCAGCTGAGCGCCGTGCTCTTGGTCCACGGCTGACCCGCCGCACGCCAATTGTGGCGCGCCCGAGACAGGGCTGGCACCTCCGCCCGCGGGCGGGCAGAGCTTGCGCCGGCGCGCCGCGTGCTGAACCGAGTCCTGGGAGGTGAGCCGTGTTCCTACCGCGCAAGATCGCCGTCGGGCTGTCGATGTCCGAGTCCATGCTGTCCGTGTTCTCGGAGGCGACCTTGATCGCGGGTGTCCTCGGCGCAGAGCTCACGCTCGCCCACGCGGTTGAGGACGCGCAGGGAGACAGCGCCGCCCAGGATCTCTTCGCGCGCCAGGCGCGGGACGTCCTGTGGGGTCTGCGCGTCCGCGCGCGCTCCAGCGAAGTCGCGGTCGAGCAGACCCCGCACCTTTGCGCGGACCCCCTGGCGCTCGAAGAGGTCACACGCGCGGCGGGGGCCGAGTGGCTCGTCCTGGGCCCGGGCCCGCGCCACCCCTGGGGCCGCCTGCTCGAGGGCTCGATCACCCCGCGCCTCGTGCGCGAGTCGACCATGCCGGTGTGGGTCGCCCGCCCAGGCCCCGGGCGGCGGGAGCTGAAACGGATCGTGGTCGCGGTGGACGACTCCGAGACCGCGCGCAACGCCTGCTTCCTCGGCGCCGAGCTGGCGCGCCGGGCGAACGCCGCCCTGGTCCTGCTCGCCGTCGGCCCGCCCCAGCGGACCAAGGCCCTCACGCTCCGCCTGACGGATCGCCTCGCCGACGAGGGGGCCCCAGACCACCTCGAGGTCGTCCGCAGCGAGGGCGCGCTGGTCGAGGTCGTGTGCGAGCACGTCCGCCGGACCCACGTCGACCTGCTCGTGCTCGGCTGCGCCGGGCGCCGCGGGGTGCGGCGCCTCCTGCGCCCCAACAGCGCCGAGCGCCTGCTGCACCGCGTGCCCTGTTCCCTCCTGAGCGTTCCCACGAAGCGCGCCCAGGGCCGGCTCTACCGCCGCGTCGGCGACCGCTTCGTCGCCGCCGCCGCTCGCCCGGAGCTGAGCGCGGACGTCCACCAGACGGCCGCCCACGGGCGCCGCGCGCGGGGCGCCCGCGCGGGCGCTTTCGTGGGCTCCTGGGGCGAGGCGGAGTAGCACTCCGCCCTCGAAGCGAGAGCGCCGCGGCTATCTGGCCGCCGCCCCGCGGGCCCCTGTCTCGGCTCCGAGCCCGCGCGCGCAGGCTGCGCCTGAGCTAGAGCCAGGCGCCCATGCGCGCGGCGTTGCTCCGCAGGCGCTCGTCGAGCAGCGCGCCGCGCAGGTCGACGTCGCGGAGGTCCACACCGCGCAGGGTCGCGCCGCGCAGGTCGGCGCCGCGCAGGTCAGCGCGGGAGCCCTCGCCCTCGGCGCTGCCGAAGTCGACGCGCAGGAGCTGGGCGCCGCGCAGGTCGGCTCCGACCAGCTGCGTGCCGGGGAGCCAGCACTCGTCCAGGCGCGCTTCGCGCAGGTCGGCGCCCGAGAGGTCGGCCCCCGCCAGCTCGCAGCGCTGAAGCCGGAGGCCGGCGCCGGCCAGCTCGCGCAGGTCGAGCCCCGTGAGCGCGCAGCGCGTCAGGACCGCGCCGCGCAGGTCGGCGAGCGCGACGCCGTCGGCCTCGCGCAGGTCCATGCGCAGCAGCTTGGCCCCGCACAGACGCAGCGAGGCGACGCTGGCGCCCTCCAGCCCGCACTCCACCAGGCTGGCGTCGCTGAGGTCCGCCCGCGTGAGGTCCGCCGCGTCGAAGGCGCAGCCGTCGAACCAGGCGCCGGTCGCGACCGCGCCCTGCAGGCTGGCCTGGCGCAGGCTGCAGCGGGTCGCGCGGAGCCGCTCGAGGCGCGCGCCGCGCAGGCTGGCGCGGTCGAAGCGAGCGTTGAGCAAGGTCGCCTCGCCGAAGTCGGCGCCGTCGAAGGCCGCGTTGAGCGCGCGGGTGGCGACCAGGCGCGCTTCGCGCAGCGAGGCGCCCTCCAGGCGGGCCTGCCCGAGGTCGACCCGGCTCAGGTCGCAGGCCGTCAAGACCGCGCCCGGCTGGCTGACCCCCGCCAGGTGCGCCCCGCGCAGCAGGAGCGGGCGCTGATCCCGGTAGAGGCTCGGCGTCTCCCCCGAGACCCAGAGCAGGGTCGCGGCCGCGGCGTCGCGGGGCAGCCCCTGGGCGTCGCCGCGGGGCGGGCTGGGGTCGCTCAGCCAGCCGCGCAGGCGGCGCTGGACGCCGACGTCGATCTCCTCGCGCAGGTAGGGGAAGTGCTCGGGGTCGATCTGGCGCGGGCAGCGGTTCTCGCGCACGGCGTCGACGCACTCCTGGGCGGCCAGGCAGTGCTGGAGCCCCGGCAGGCTGAGGGGCGCCGAGGCCGTGACGCGGGTCCCCTCGCCGAGGTCCGGCTGGACCTGACCCGAGAGCGCGAGCAGCTTGCCCGGGCTGAGGGCGCCCAGCTCGATCAGGTGCGAGACGAGCGACTTCTTGGGGGCCAGCTCATGCACCTCGCGAGCCTGGGCCAGGAGCTCGGGGCGGAGGAAGCCGAGCTGGGCCGCGCGCTCGACGAGGTCGTGGGCGGGGTCGAGCAGGACGTTCGCCAGGGCGCGGGGCAGCTCGAAGAGCGTGCACACCTCCTCGGCGTGCCGCGGCGGCTCGCAGAGCAGGCGCTGCAAGGCGCCAGGGCCGAGCCCCTCGCCCTGGACCTCGCGCAGCAGCCGCCGGGTGCCCGGGGTCAAGCGCGCCAGGATCTGCGCGTAGAGCCGTCCGAGCGAGATCTCGCCCGGCTCGAGGCGCAGGGCGGCTTCGATCAGCCAGCGGCTGGTCCGCGGGCGAGCCAGGAGGGTCTCGGCGTGCGGCAGCGCGCGCAGCGCCGCGAAGAGCTCCGCGCGCCGCTCGCGGTAGTCCTCGCGCGAGCCCAGCAGCTCGAGCAGGTCGTCGTCGCTCCAGGCGGCCAGATAGGCGCGCTGCGGGTTGGAGAGCCCGCTCGGCCAGTCGCCCTGCTGAGGGCGACGGTCCTGACGGTCGGAGGGGCGGGTCACGACGAGGCGCGAGCGGCGCAGGACCTCGCGGGAGCCCGGCAGCCCTGGCAGCCCGCGTGAGAAGAGGCGCCGGATCCCCCGCCAGGTGCGCGGCGCGATCGGGGTGACCGAGGTGTCGAGGAAGAGCACGCCTTCGCCGCTCGCCAGCTGCTCGAGCGCGCGGCGGGGGGCCGAGCGGACGTCCTTGAGCGTCAGCGCCGTCCGCTCGCTCTTGGCCGTCAGGGCGTGCAGCCAAGCCAAGGTCGTGGTCAGGCCGCTGCCGCGCGCGCCGATCAGCGCCAGCTGGGAGATCGGCGCCTGCTCGGCGAGGAAGAGCTCTTCGAAGCGCTCGCGCAGGGGGAGCGCGTCGTCGAAGGTCCCGTCGTCGTAGCGGGGACGGACGAAGCCCGCCCGCGTCGTGAGTTGCTCGAGTCGCTCCAACGCCCAACCTCTCCGCGAATCCAGTGTTCACATGGCGCTACGCTCCTGCAAGCGATGCAGGAAGATTGGGCGCGTGAGCGAGCCCAGCGAAGAGCGAGGGGAGACCCTGGCGCTACCCCCCGAGGTCCGGCGAGTGGTGGTCCTCGGCGACCCCCACGGAGACCTGATCGCGCTCGACCTCGTGCTGGCGCGCGAGGCGGGCCCAGAGACGGTGATCCTCTCGGCTGGCGACAACGTGGGCTACGCCGACGCCACCCTCTCGAGCTACCTGTGCGAGCTCCTGGCGGCGAAGGGGATCCGCAGCGTGCGGGGCAACCACGAGGCCTGGAGCGAGGAGGGCGAGCTCTCCCAGGCCCCGCCGGGGCGTCCCCGCCAGCTGAGCGAGGCGGCCTGGGCCTACTGCCAAGGGCTGCCGCACCGGATCCGGCTCGAGGCCCCCGGCAGCGGCCGCGCGATCGCGCTGGTCCACTCGCTGCCGGGGTGGGCCTACGTCAACGCCAACCAGACCAAGCGCCTGCTCGACGTCGAGGAGGCGGACCTCGTGTTCTGCGGCCACACCCACCGGCCTGCGATCTACGCGCTCAAGCGGGGAAACCGGCGCGCGCGGGTCACGCGCCTCGACGTGCGCAAGGACCAGCCGGTGCGGGTCGAGCTCGACCCCGAGCTGCGCTACGTCGTCGACGCCGGCTCGCTGGCGCGCCCGAGCGCGCCGCGGGTGGGCATGATCCCGACCCGCGGCAGCTACGCGCTGCTCGACCTCGACGCGCGGACCCTCGAGCTGCGGAGCGTCGACAAGGAGCCGCGGCTGCGTCAGCTGCTGGAGGAGTCCCTCCAGCGCCCGCAGTGAGCTGCCAGGGGAGCTGTCGCAACCAGCGAAAGCTCCCTCGCGTTCCTGAGCTGGAACGGGGAAAACTCGCAAATCGGGAGGACAGGCCAAGGCGAGTCGTGCAGGAGCCTCGAGGCTCATGCAGGCCTGTCCGAGCGCATTTCATGTCGCCGCAGGCGACGAGGCCCGCGCAGCGGGCCGCCGAAAACTGGAGAGCGCGGTGGCTGCTCAGCGGAGCTGCCTTCTTCGAGCTTTCTAGTTTTCTCCGTTCATTATCTCGCTGGAGAGGGAGCTGTCGCAGTCAGCGACAGCTCCTCGCTCGCGTCCGAGGGGCACGGGCACGAAGACCCTGCCGGCCCTCGGTCAGGAACTATAGTTCTCTAGTTCTCGTAGTAGATCGAGTAGAGCTTCCCGTCCTTGAAGTAGACCGAGAAGCTGTTGTCGTCGATGTCGCGCCAGTGCACGACCGAGTAGCTCTGGCCGTCGGTGGGGTCGGTGACCTCGCCGGTGCGCCAGGTGCCGGCGCTGTTGGCGGGCAGGTGTCCGCGGTTGTCCAGGCGGTAGGTCAGGCTCTCCCAGATATAGGTCCGCACCAGCGCGATCCGGCCCATGAGGGGGTCGGTCGGGTTGCTGCGCAGCTTGGCGATCACCTCGTCGTCGCTGAGGGCGGGCAGGTCACGGGGCGCGACGCCGAAGTGGTAGTAGAGCGAGGGGTCGGTCACGCCGCGATCGCGGAAGCCGTCGAGGAAGCCCGTCGCCCCGCCGCCGACGCGCGGGCCGTTGGTGCGGATCCAATACCACCAGCCCTCGCTCCCGCGCCGGGTCGAGTTCACGATCAGCTCGCGGGCCTCGCTCCCGTCCGAGTTGAGGAAGTAGTAGCCCTTGAGCACGCTCCCCTTGCGGCCCTCGTCGTAGAGCTCTTGCTCGCTCAGGCGCTGGCTGGCGCCGAGGTCGGCGCCGTCCTTGTCGAGCGAGTAGACGACCTCGTAGATCCGCGGGCTCTTGCGGGTCACGAGCTTGCTCGTCCAGGTGAAGGCGGGCTTGTTCTTGTGGCGCTGCGAGGTGTAGCGACCGGTGCGGGTCACGCTCAGGCCCTCGGGGGTCTGGGCGACCTTCAGCGTGGCGCGGGTGTGGCGGCGGTTGCTGTAGCGACCGAAGAGCGAATACTCGCCCTGGAGCTCCTGCGCCGAGGCGCTGGCGGACCAGAGCAGGCAGAGCGCGAGCGCGCCCAGCGTGGTGGTGCGGTTCATGGCGGGGTCTCTCCTTGGGCTGCGCTCTGCAAGTCGGGGGCCGCGGCGAAGTCGCGCAGGAGCCGCTCGACGCCCGCTCCCGATCGCGCCATGGCGAAACGCTATCCGGGAAGTCGGAAACCCAAGCCAAGCAGACCCAGCGCTTTACGCGGGCTTTAGCGACGCCCGAGGGCTCGGAAGAGGTCGCGGGGGAGGGGCTCCTCGAAGCGGCGCTCCTCGCCGCCCTGCGGGTGCAGGAAGCGCAGGGCGGCCGCGTGGAGGAAGAGGCGCTTCAGGCTGAGGGCCTGGCTGACGCGCGCCGACTCGGGGCTCGAGTAGCGAGGGTCGCCCAGGAGCGGGTGGCCGAGGGCG
>CALDQK010001001.1 GCA_937911525.1 uncultured bacterium | reverse complement strand
GGTCGGCGTCGACCCGCTTGATCGTGTCGTGGCTCGGCGCGGCCAGGAGCGCGGCCCCTGACTGGCGCGCGCGGCCCAGGGCTCGGGCCACGACCTCGGGGGCGACCAGGGGTCGGGCCGCGTCGTGGACCAGGACCCACTCGCCGCTGGCCGCTTCGACCCCGCTGCGGACCGAGTCCTGCCGGCGCGCGCCGCCCTTGACGAAGCTCGTCGCCCCAGCCGCGCGCAGGGCGCGACCCAGGCCGCTCGCCTCGAGCTCGGCCAGCTCGTCGGGGTGGAGCACGACGACCACCTCGGTCACGCCCTCGACCTGGGCCAGGCCGAAGGTGCTCCAGGCCACCAAGGGGGCGCCCGCCACCTGGACCAGGGCCTTCTTGGGGCCCTCGGGCAGCTCGCGGGCCAGGCGAGTCCCTAGCCCCGCGGCCACGATCACCGCGCTCGCGCTCACCAGCTCGTCTCCTGCGTCAAACGCTGTTCCCAGACTCGGCAGCGGCGGCCTGGGGGGTCTCTGCGGCGGCGTCTCCGCTCGCCTCCTCCCCCGCGACCTCGTCCCCGTTGGAGTCGTCCTCGCGCGGGATCCGCGCGAAGATCATCTTGCCGGCGCTGCTCTGGATCGCGCTCGTCACGACCACGCTCAGGGTCTGCCCCTTGAGCTTCTTGGCCTGCTCGATCACGACCATCGTGCCGTCGTCGAGGTAGCCCACGCCCTGCTCGCGGCCCTCACCCGGCTTGACGACCTTGACCGAAATCCGGTCGCCCGGGAGGCAGGGCGCCTGCATGGCCTGGGCGGCCAGGTTGAGGTTGATCACCTTCACGCCCTCGACCTCGCACACCTTCTGCAGGTTGAGGTCGACCGTGATCAGCTTGCCGTTGCGGGCCTTGGCGGTCTCGATCAGGCGCCGGTCGACCTCGGCCGCCGGGTCGCCGTAGGTCGTCTGCGGAAACTCGACGACGGCGTGGGGCAGCTCCTGCAAGCGCTTGAGCATGTCCAGCCCGCGCCGGCCGCGCACGCGGCGGTTCTTGTCGCCCGAGTCGGCGATCCGCTGCAGCTCCTCGACCACCTCGCGCGTGACGAGGAAGGGCGCGTCGAAGAGGTAGGCCCGGGCCAGGTCGACGATCCGGCCGTCGATCAGCGCGCTGGTGTCGAGCACCAGGGCCGCGGGTCCCGAGTCCGTGCGCTGGAACTCGACGTAGGGGACCACGAAGCGGAGGTCGTCCTTGGTCCGCAGCAGGTAGCTCGGGCCGAGGTAGCAGAAGATCAGCGTCAGGCAGAGCCGGATCCCGTTCAGCTGCTTCTTGCCGACCTCGCCCTCGAAGTCGCCCATCAGGCTCACGATCCCGATGAAGAGCTGGGCGGCCAGGAAGCCGATCAGGAGCCCGAACACGATCGCCGAGACCTGGGCGATCGAGCTGCGGCCGATCGCCGCCATGTCGACGAAGATCACCAGCAGCGCGAGCATCCCGCCGATCAGCATCGCCGGGTATTCCATCAGCGGCGCCTCGGCGAGGCGCGCCAGATAGAGCCCCAGGCCCGCGGCGGAGAGGAAGAAGATCGCGCGCAGGGTCAGGATCGGGATGTCGAGCTGCGGCTGCTGGTCGAAGTTCACTGCCGACAGGTTACATGGGCTCGAAGAGAGCGAACAGCTTCTGGTGTTCTCGCTGCGCGTAGCGGTCCGTCATGCCCGCCACGTAGTCGCACACGCCCCGCTCGAGGCCCGCCTGCTCGACCCACTCCTGGTATTCCTCGGGCAGGAGGTGGGGCCGCGCTACGAACTCGCGGAACAGGTCCTCGATCACCCGCTGGCCCTTCTCGACCTGGCGCTTGACCCGGTAGTGACGGTAGACGCGCTCTTCGAGGAAGGCCTGCAGCTCGCGCTGGCGCTGACGCGCCCCCTCGCTCAGGCCGACCAGCTCGCCCTCGGCGGCGCGCACGTCGGCTAGGGTCTCGATCCCGCCCTCGACCAGGCGCGCCCGCGTCGTCTCGATCAGGTCCCGCAGCTGCTCGCGACGCAGGTAGCGGATCAGCTCCTGGCGCCGGACCCGCTCGGCGGTGTCTGCCCCTGGCCCGGTGGCCGCGAAGAGCTCGTCGACGGCGCGCTCGGCCTCGGCGATGGCCTCGATCCCGCGCAGGTCCTCCCGCCGGATCAGCCCCGACTTGAGCCCGTCGTCGAGGTCATGGTGGTCGTAGGCGATCGAGTCGACGCAGTCGGCGACCTGGGCCTCGAGCAGGGGCGCCAGGCGCTTGTCGAAGGTCTCGCCGTAGCCCAGGGCGCGGCTGGTGTCGGTGTCGCGCCGCTTCCAGATCCCCTCGCGGACCTCGAAGCTGAGGTTCAGCCCGCGGAAGCCCGCGTGCCGCCGCTCGAGCAGGTCGACCAGGCGCAGGGCCTGCGCGTTGTGCTCGAAGCCGCCCTGCTCGCTCATCAGCGCGCGCAGGGCCCGCTCGCCGGCGTGGCCGAAGGGCGGGTGGCCGATGTCGTGCGCCAGGGCGATCGTCTCGGCCAGGTCCTCGTTCAGGCCCAGGCTGCGGGCGGTGACGCGCGCGAGCTGCGCAGCCTCCAGGCTGTGGGTCAGGCGCGTGCGGTAGTAGTCGCCCTCGTGATTGACGAAGACCTGGGTCTTGTACTGCAGCCGGCGGAAGGCCCGGCTGCGCACGATCCGCTCGCGATCGCGCTGGAAGCAGCTCGTGGCGACTTCGTCCGGCGTGGGCTCTTCGTGGACCCGCCCGCGCGAGCCGGCGCTGGACATCGCGTAGCCGGCGAGGGGCTGGCTCTCGAAGGACTGGCTCTCGTCGCTCATCGGAAACTCATCAGCTCGAGCACGTTGGAGTAGTCGTCGGTCCACAGGCGCTGCTGGGGGCGCGGCTCGGTCGCCTTCCAGGCGCGGTGGCGCAGGAGCGCGCCCAGGTGGAGCGGCTCGCGGGCCAGCACGACCCAGTGGCTGCGCAGGATCCCGATCGAGCGCATCTCGTCGGTCACGTCGTCGTCGTAGCGGACCCGCATCGTGAGACCCAGCGCGAAGGCCAGGTTGGAGAGGACCGGCTTGAGGTCGACGTAGCGGTTGGAGATGTGGAAGGCCAAGAGGCCGCGCGGCTGGAGCTTGCGCAGGTAGAGCTCGAGGGCCTCCCGCGTGAGGAGGTGGGTCGGGATCGCGTCCGAGCTGAAGGCGTCGAGCACCAGCAGGCCGAAGCTCCCGTCCTCGGCCTTGGCGACCTCGAGCCGGCCGTCGCCGATCACGACCTCGACCTCCGCCGGCGAGTCCCTCAAGAAGGTGAAGTACTCGCGAGCCAGCCGCTCCACCGTGCCGTCGATCTCGTAGAAGGTGAAGCGCTGGCCCGGCTGCCCGTAGGCCGCGAGCGAGCCGACGCCCAGCCCGATCAGGCCCACCCGCCGGCCGCGCGGGTCGCGCTCGAGGAGCTTGAACACGTTCCCGATCGGGCCGCGGCTCGTGTAGTAGGCCAGGGGCGTGTTGCCCAGCTCGCTCCGCTGCGTGCCGTGGATCGTGCTCCCGTGCATCAGCAGGCGCTCGGTGTCGTCCTCCCACACCGAGTGGACGCCGAAGAAGGTCCGCTCGAGGTGCAGGCGCTGGCCGTAGGTCGCCTTGTCCCGCGGGAAGGCGAAGGGCAAGCAGAGCAGCACGGCCAGGGCGAAGGCGAAGGCGAAGCGGCGACGCGAGAGCAGATAGGCGCCCAGGAGCGGGATCACCGCCTGCGCCAGGCGGACCGCGGGGTTGCTCTCGTAGCCGTAGGCCACGATCACCCGCTCCAGGAGCAGGTAGATCGCGCCCAGCACGATGGGCGTCAGGTAGAGCGCCGCGGGAGGCACCTCGCGCCCCTCACCCGGGGCCTGCTGCTCCTCCTGGGCGGGCTCGGCCCCTAAGGGCCGCCACCCCGGCCGGAGCAGGGCCACCAGGACCAGCATCAGCGGGTACTCCCACAGGTCCGGGAAGAGGGCCGGCCCGACCAGCGCGTTGAAGCTCCCGCCCAGCACCCCGCCCAGGGCGACCCACAGGAAGAACTCGGTCAAGCGCTCGGCGGGCGGGCGCTCCTCGGCCAGCCAGCCGTGGCAGGCCAGCGCGCACATGAAGAGCCCGGCCAGGTGCAGCGCGACCAGCAGCCAGAGGGGATCGAAGGCGCCCGTCAGGAAGGCCAGCACGAGCCCCAGCATCACCACCGGCAAGCCCAGCTCGTTCAGGCGCAGCAGGAAGCGCGTCCGGGGCGAGAAGGCGAGCACGAAGGTCAGCAGGTAGAGCGAGAGGGGCACGACCCACAGCAGGGGCACCGCGGCCATGTCCGTCGACAGGCTGTGGGTCACCCCCAGCACGAGGCTGGAGGGCGCGAGCGAGAGCAGGACCCAGCGCAGCCGCTGGCGCGAGTCGACCGCGGGGACCTCCGCCGCGCTGGCGAGCGCGCCGGCCGGCTCGCGCTCCGCGGCGTCCCCCGCCGCTGCGGAGGGCTGGTCCTTCACGCCGCGCTTCCAGAGCAAGGCGGCGCAGGCGGCAGCCAGGAGCAGGAACGCGCCGTAGCCGACGCTCCACACCTGGGCCTGCTCGCTGACGGCGAAGCGGGGCTCGATCAGGAAGGGATAGGAGAGCAGGCCGAGCAGGCTGCCCGCGTTGCTCGCCGCGTAGAGGAAGTAGGGGTCGCTCGCGTGGGGGTGATCGGTCCGCGAGAACCAGTGCTGCAATAGGGGCGAGGTGGTCGAGGCCGCGACGAAGGGCAGGCCGACCGAGAGCGAGAGCACCCCGAGCACCCACAGCGGCGGCCAGGTGGCGCCGGGGGTCCACTCGCGCGGGATCACGAGGGGGAGCAAGGCCAGGGGCACCAGCAAGAAGAGCAGGTGCACGCCAGCGGCCTTGCGCGGGTCACGGATCGCGCGGATCGCGTGCGCGTATCCGTAGCCCGCCAGCAGGGCCGCCTGGAAGAACACCATGCAGGCGTTCCAGACGGCCGGGCTCCCCCCCAGGCGGGGGAGGAGCTGCTTGGCGATCAGAGGCTGGACGAGGAAGACGAGCGCTGCGCCGACGAAGACCGCTGCGGTGTAGACGGCGATCATGGGAGCTCAGGCCCGCCTGGGCGGGGGCGCGAAGCCCCCGCAGGCGCTAGCCCGCGAAGGGCTTGGGGTCGAACCTGTCGCGCTTGTTCTCGATCTTGGCCGCCTCGTCGGCGCCGGGCATGCCGTCCTTCTGCTCCGAGATGTTCGGCCACTCGTCGGCGTACTTCTCGGCCAGCTCGAGATACTCGGACCACTTCTCGGGGAGGTCGTCCTCGCTGAAGATCGCCGTAGTGGGGCAGACCGGGACGCAGGCGCCGCAGTCGATGCACTCCTCGGGGTGAATGATGAGCGTGTTCACGCCCTCGTAGAAGCAGTCGACCGGGCAGACGGCGACGCACTCGGTGTACTTGCAGTCGATGCAGGGCTCCGCCACGACGTGGGTCACAGGGCTCTCTCCTGGTTGGTTGGGGGCGCCGCTCGGGCGCGTTGGGCGGGGACTATACCTGGCCAGGCTGACGGGCGGGAGGAGGAAGGGGTCGCGAATGGTTCTCAATAGGGGGATTCGCGTTGCCAGGAGGCTGTCGCGCCGGCGCAGCGCGCCTCCGCCTTGGGCGATCGAGGAATGAGGAATTCTCCTCATTCCTCGCTCCTCACCCCTCGCTGTTGCTGATCGGCGCGTCGTCCGTCAGGCGATAGACCGTGTTCCGCCCCTGCCCCTCGCTGCGCACCAGCCCCTTGTCCAGCAGGTCCTTGAGGTCGCGCCAGCCGGTCGGGACCGACACGTTGACGAGCTGCACGTACTCGCGGTTGGTCGCCACCCCGTTGGCCCGCAGGTAGTCGAGCAGGGTCACCTGGCGCCGGTTGAGGATGAACCCGTGGTACTCGACCTTGCCCGCGGTCGTGCCCGAGCTGGTGCGCATCCCGCGGCTGCCCGAGGTGGAGCCGCTGCTGCGGGTCAGCTTGTCGATCCCGAGGTGCTTGGGCTCGATCGGTCCGCTGCCGGCGAGCATGCAGGAGCGCTCGAGCGCGTTGCGCAGCTCGCGAATGTTGCCCGGCCAGGAGTGGCGCAAGAGCACCTCGAGCGCCTTGGGCGAGAGGTCGCTCGGCGGGCGCCCCAGGTCGCGCAGGAAGGCCTCGGCCAGGGTCGGCACGTCCTCCTTGCGGTCGCGCAGGGGCGGGACCTCGATCCGGATCACGTGGATCCGGAAGTAGAGGTCCTCGCGGAACTTCCCTTGGCGGACCAGCTCCGCGAGCGGCTCGCGGGTGGCGCACACCACGCGGCAGTCGATGATCCGCGGCGCGGGCGCGCCGATCGGCCGGACCTCGCCCGACTCGAGGGCGCGCAGCAGGAGGGCCTGCATTCGCGCCGGCATGTCGCACACCTCGTCCAGGAAGAGGGTCCCGCCCTCCGCCCGCTCGAAGGCCCCGCGGCGAGCCTCGGTCGCGCCGGTGAAGGCGCCCTTCTCGTGGCCGAAGAGCTCGGCCTCGAGCAGGCCCTCGGGCAGGGCGCCGCAGGCCTCGACCACGAAGGGGGCGTCGCGCCGGCGGCTGGAGCGGTGGATCGCGCGCGCCACGAGCTCCTTGCCGGTGCCGGTCTCGCCCTCGATCAGGACGGGCGCGTCGTGATCGCGCAGCTTGTCGATCAGGCGGAAGACCTTGCGCATGGCGCGGGCCTTGCCGATCAGACCGAACATGGCCCCCGTCTTCTCCTCGAGCGCGCGGCGGGTCTCGTTGTAGGCGTCCGCCAGGCGCTGGTAGCGGGTGCTCCGCTCGAAGGCCAGGGCCACGTGGTGGGCCAGGGCGTTGAGCAAGGCCACCTCGCGGGCGCCGAACACGCCGCTCCGCTCGCGGGACTCGAGGTAGATCGCGCCCAGGGCCGGGCCCGAGTGGACGCGCATCGGCAGGCAGGCCACCGAGCGGAGCGAGCGCTCCATGACGCTGGCCATGTCGGCCAGGCGCTCGTCGGCCCCCGCGTCCTCGGTCACGATCGGGGCCGCCCGCTTGACGACCTCCAGCACGATGCTCCGCGAGACGTCGTCCTCGGGCGTGTCGACCTTCTGGCCGGCGCGGCTGCGCGCGACGCGGACCTCCATGTGGGGCTGGTTGTCGGGGCGCGGGCGGCAGATCACCACGTAGCCCCGCTCGGCGCCGGTCCACTCGATCCCGCGGTCCAGCAGGAGGTCGAGCAGGGGGCCCGGCGCGAGGGCCGAGTTGAGCGCGCCGGTCAGCGAGACGAGCTTGATCAGGTCGTCGCGCTGCAGCCCGCCCGCGGCGCGGACCAGCTCGGTCTCGTCGTCGTGGGGGACGAGCACGTCGCCCGCGCTGACGGTCAGGGCCGCGCCGAGGTTGACCGCCTCGCGCTGCGCGCTGGCGTCCGCCTCGTTGCGGCCCGAGATCCCGTCCCAGCCGGCCTGGCGGGCGCGCTCGTAGCAGTTGTCTGCCTCCGAGCGGCGGCCGTCCTTCTCGTAGGCGCGGGCCATGGCGTGGTGCAGGCGCCAGGCCGGCGGCTCGTGGCCGCGCTGGTCGAGGGCGGCCCGGAAGGCGCCGCGGGCGCCCTTCCAGTCATTGAGGGCGTAGAGCACCTTGCCGCGCGCGGCGAGGGCCCGGCGCCGGCCGGACGTGTCCCGGGCGTCGGCGAAGAGGTCCGTGGCCTGCTCCAAGGCCTTGAGCGCCTGGTCGAGGCGCCCGACCCGTCGGCGCGCGCGGCCGAGGTCGAGGCAGAGCTCGGCCTGCAGCTCGGGGCCCGCCGCCTCGAGGGCCTTGAGCCCCTCTTCGAGGACGGTCACGGCGTCTTCGTTGCGCTCGGTGTCGAGCAGGACGCGGCCCTGGGCGGCCAGGAGCTGACCCCGCACGACCGGCGCTGGCCCCTCGGCCAGCCCCTCCTTGACCCTGTTGAGCGCTCCCGCGTAGTCGCCCGAGGCCCGTAAGGTCTCGATTCGCTCTACCAGGCTGCGCTCGGCGACGTCTCCAGCGGCTTCTTCGCTCACCGATTCTCCGAGGCTGAGGCTATTCCTACTCCGGAACCATTGCAAAGACGGCCCAGCGCTGCCACCGTACCCCACACGTCCGACGCGGAGGAGCTCTCATGAGCGGTATCAACGCTCTGGTCGATATGCAGGAGGCGCTGAGTGCGGCGGCCTCGGCTGCAGCAGGCGCCCTGGCCACCCACCCCGAGCTGGGGCTGGCCGTCGGCGTCCTGAGCGTGGGCCTGTGGCGCCTGCGCGCCACCCCGCCCGCGGCGGGCCTCCCGGCGCCGAGCGAGGCCGCCCCCCCCTCGCTGGGCGTGGGCTTGGGCGGCCAGTCCAGCGCCGCCGATCCCCTCGCGGAGCGGGCCGCGCTCGCGGTCAGCACCCCGGGCGGCGGCGAGTAGCCCCGCCGCCAGCCCCTGAGTCCGTCCGGAACGACCCCGCCTGACTCAGGGCGTCTGCTCGGCCTCGAGCGCGAGGTCGCGCTCGGCTTCCAGCCCTCCGAGGAGGGCGGGCCGACCCCCAGCCAGCTCCAGATCCACCAGGCGATCCTGGCCGCCCTCCAGGAGGACTACGCCTCCTGCGAGGCCCTCTACTACAAGGGCGGCTCCTTCCTGGCCGACGGATCCCTGGTCCACTTCGAGGTCAGCCAGCTCGAGGACCCCGAGCGCGGCCTGCTCGAGTGGGCCAGCCCCGAGACCCGCTCCCCCGAGCAGGCGCTGGCCTACGAGCTCGCCCACGACGAGGCCCTGATCCGCGCGCTCCCCTGCGCCGGCGAGCGGCTGGCCAAGGAGGGCTTCCCGGGGCGGATCGTCGCGCTGCGGATCAACGAGGACCGCGCCGGCAACGCCTGCGGCGCCCACGAGTCCTGGCAGGTCGAAGAGCGCCCTCGCCGGGGCAAGGCGCTCCTGTTCGCGCTCCTGCTCCACCCCCTGGTCCTGCTCCTGCTCGGCCTGGGCTTCCTGGCCTGGGCCCTGCCCCTGGTCGTGCTGCTCGGCGCGGCGCTCTTCCTCTACGCCTT
>CALDQK010001000.1 GCA_937911525.1 uncultured bacterium | reverse complement strand
CCGCCGCCGCCCAAGCCGCCCGCCGACGAGCCGACCCCGACCGCGCTGCCCGGTCGCGCGTTGGTCCTGCCCGACGGGCTGTGCGCCTCGCCCGAGGCGGCGCGTGACTCGCTGACCAAGGACCTCAGCGTCGGTCCGGCGCCGCTCGTCGATCGCGAGGGGCCCCTGGCGCCGCTGGCGCTCCAGTGGGCCTTCGACACCTACGCGCAGGCGCCGGTCGTCTCGGTCCAGCCCCTGGGGGCGACGCGGCTCCTGGTCAGCGACGAGGCGGGCAACGTCTACGGCGTCTCGCGCGCGACCGGCAAGCTGGAGTGGGCCCTGCCGGGGGCGCTGAGCGCCTCGGGCTCGCACCAGCACCGCGAGACGAAGACCCGCGGCGGCTCGACCTGGACCACGCACCACAACGAATACTGGCGCGCCCCGCGCCCGGTCGTCGCGCGCGGGGGTGACTTCTACCTCCCGCGGCCCGGCGCCGTCGCGCTCTACGACTGGGAGGGCAAGCGCAAGCTCGAGCTGCAGCTCGCGGCTGGCAAGGAGCTCGGGCAGGCCATCGCCCCAGCCATGAGCGTGATCGTGGTCGGGGAGCGGACCTACCTCTGGGAGCCCTGCACGGGGCAGGCCGCCGCCCTCGATCAGGAGAGCAGCAAGCTGCTCTGGCTGACGACCCTGCCCAAGCCCAGCTCAGGCCCCGAGCGGATCGGCCCCGGGGTCAGCGGCGCGAGCTACGCCGACGGGCGGCTGCTGGTCTACGGGCGCTGGACGGCGATCCTCTCGGCCGAGACGGGGGCCGTGCGCTGGTCGGCCGAGGTCGAGCGCGTCCGCGAGGCGGCGGTCGAGCTGAGCAGCGGCGGCGAGGACCCCTTGGCGCTCCTGCTGCCCGGGCTCGGCGGGGGAGGGGGCCTGACCCAGGGCGCCCCCCTGTTCCGCCCCGGCGGTCCGGGCCAGCCCGACGGACCGACCCTGCTCGACCACACGCTGAGGCGCTCCGGCTGGCGCGAGAACAGCCGCGACACCCGCCTGGTCTCGCCGGCGGTCGTGTGGGCCAACACGCGCGACTCGTCCGCGAACCGTCGGGCCTGGGTCCAGGGGAGCAAGCTCGTGCTGGCCGGGAGCGGCCACGGGCAGGGGCTGCACGTGATCGACCTCGAGCTGCCGATGTTCGGCCGGCAGGTCACGCTGCACGGGACGCACCTGGGCAGCTACGGCTCGCTCTTCGTGCTCCTGACCGGCTCGACGCTGGAGGTCGTGGACCTCGAGCGCGGCGCCAGCCACGGGACGCTCTCGCTGAGCGACCTGTTGGACTCCAGCCGGCCCCCGCTCGTCAGCGGGACGCTGGACGGCCCGCTGGCCTACCTCAGCGGCCCCAAGGGAGTGCTCTGCCTGAACGTGGCCACCAAGACGCGGCTCTTCTTCCAGCCCTGGCCCGACCTCGTCGCGCCGCAGGCCGAGTGGCCCCAGCGCGGCGGCATGTCGAGCTACGGCTACCGGGGGATCACGATCGACCCCAAGCCCAACGGGCAAGGCCAGCGAGCCCTCGAGCCGGTCGGCCTGGCCGACCGGGGCGAGCTCTTCGTCGTCAGCGACGCCTCGCGCCTGGTCTGCTTCCGCACCGGCGAGCCGGGAGAGGCGCCCCGTGAGCGCTGAGGGCGACGAGGAGCTCTTCGACGCCGACTTCCTCCAGCGGCTGCGCACCCTCTTCTTCAAGCTGAAGCGGCGCAAGCAGCTCAAGAAGAAGGGCCTCCAGCAGACCCACGCCGCGGGCTTCACGCGTGAGTTCAAGGACCACCGGCCCTACACCAGCCGCGACGACTTCCGCGCCATCGACTGGCGGCTCTACGCGCGCCTGGAGAAGCTCTTCATTCGCCTCTACGAGGAGATCCAGGAGTTCCACGTCCACATCCTGGTCGACCGCAGCCAGTCCATGATCGAGCCCTTCGGGCGCAAGCGGGTCGTGGCGCTTCGGCTGACGGTGGCCTTGGCCTACCTGGCGCTCATGAACCAGCACCGGGTCTCGATCCTGAGCTTCGGCGAGGACGTCCGCCAGGAGTTCCGCCCGATGAAGGGCCAGGGCCACATTCACCAGGTGCTGACCCAGCTGGCCGGGCTCGAGTTCAACGGCCTGACCGACATCGAGGGCAGCCTGAAGCGCTTCCGGCCGGGCCGCGACCGGCGCGGGCTGGTGTTCATCCTCTCGGACCTCTTCGGGCAGGACCCCTTCGCGAGCCGCGACGCCTTGCACCAGGCGATCCGCTGGCCGGCCGAGACCCACGTGGTCCACATCCTCCATCCCGAGGAGATCGAGCCCCGCCTCGACGGCGAGGTGCAGCTGATCGACGTCGAGACCGGCGAGGCGCGCCGGCTGAGCCTGACCCCCCAGGACGTGACCCGCTACACCGCCGCCGTGCGGGCCTTCCTGGGTGAGCTGGAGCAGTCCTGCGTCCAGCGCCGGATCCACTACACGCACTGGTCGACCGAGGACGCCTTCGAGGCCAACTTCGTCAATATGCTCTCGCGCGGCAGCTCGCTGGCGCAGGGATAGCTCGTGCAGTTCCTGGCCCCCAACCTGCTCTGGTGGATCGCCGGCCTCGGCGCGCTGGCGCTGGTGCTCTACCTCTTCCGCCGTCGCCCCAAGCAGGTCCGCGTCAGCACGCTGCCCTTCTTCAAGTCGCTCGCGAAGGTCTATCAGGAGTCCGCCTGGCTGCGCCGGCTCAAGAAGCTGGTGAGCTTCCTCCTGAGCGCGATCGTGATCTGCGCCGCGGCGGGGGCCCTGGCGCGGATGGTGATCGCGCCGCGCAGCGACGAGCTGCACTCGGTGATCGTGCTGATCGACACCTCGGCCTCGATGGGTGCCGTGGACGAGCAGGGCAAGACCC
>CALDQK010000999.1 GCA_937911525.1 uncultured bacterium | reverse complement strand
CTGCACCTTCTCGTGGTAGACCTCGTCGTTGGCCACGGCGGTCTGGAGGTGGCAGTCCCAGTTCACCAGGCGGTCGCCGCGGAAGATCAGGCGGTCGCGATAGAGGCGGAAGAAGGTCTCGCGCACGGCTGCGCTGCACACCGGGTCCATGGTGAAGCGTTGACGGTCCCAGTCGCAGCTGAAGCCCATCTGCTGCTGCTGGCGCACGATCCGGGCCCCGTATTGCTCCTTCCAGTCCCAGATCCGCTGCACGAGGGCCTCGCGGCCGATGTCGTGGCGGGTCTTGCCCTCGAGCTCCTTGAGCCGCTTCTCCACCACGGCCTGGGTCGCGATTCCGGCGTGGTCGGTGCCCGGCTGCCAGAGGGTGTTCTTGCCCTGCATCCGCTGCCAGCGGATCAGGAGGTCCTGCATCGTGTTGTTCATGGCGTGCCCCAGGTGGAGCGCGCCCGTCACGTTGGGCAGGGGCATCATGATCACGTAGCGCTCGTCGGCGGTGCGGCCATCGGGGACGGCGGCGAAGGCCTCGGCGTCCAGCCAACGCTTGGTGATCTGCTGCTCGGAGCTCTGCGGGTCGTAAGTCTTGGGCAGTTCGCTCGCCATGGGCCTCTCCTCGCCACCCGCAGCGACCTACGAGCGGTCGCCAAGTGTCGCAAGGCTTCTCTGGCCTTCAAGGGCGCCCGTGTGCTCCTAATCGAGGCGGAGAAAGGGGTTGGAGCGGGTTGTGGCATCGGTTAGGCTCAAAAACACGACGCGCGTCCACCGGGAGCCGATAACCATGAAGTTGCGACCTCTTGTTGGCGTTGCCCTCGCGGCAGCCGCCACCACAGCGTTCGTCATTGGCTGTGACTCGGGCACCAGCAACCCCAGCCCCAAGTCCGTGGCGGCGGTCAACTCCTCCGGCTTCATCAGCAGCGCTACCGCTCCTGGCGGGATCAACTCCGTCGGCAGCTTCACGACCGTCTCTCCGATGTCTCAAGGGGCGCGCGCGGGTCACACCGCCAACGTGCTCCCCAGCGGCAACGTGATCGTGATCGGCGGCCAGAACCAGGCGGGTCCCAACCCGGGTTCGCTCCAGCAGGAGTCGGAGATCTACGATCCCACGGCCGACACCTGGACCGTCGTGGCGACCCTCCACAACGACCCCAACGACGGCCGCCTGATCGACCCGACCGGCAACTTCGCGACCGCGCGGATCTACCACACGGCCATCAGCACTACGAACGGCGCGATCGTGGTGGCGGGCGGTCTGGGCGTCGAGCGCCTCAACGGGCCGAACCCGATCTTCGAGGCGATGGAGACGACCTACACCTTCGACCCGCTCACGAACAAGTTCGCCTGGGCCGGCGGGAGCAGCAACCTCAACGATCGGCGCTACTTCCACCAGGGCACCCTGACCGCGACCGGCCAGGTGCTCGTGGTCTGCGGCTGGGACGTGTTCGACACCGGCAACCCGACGGCCAAGGTCGCGCTGCAGAGCGCCGAGACCTTCGACCTCTCGGGCGCCTCCTGGAGTCCGGTCCAGCCGCGTCAGAACGCGGTGATCGCCGGTCACACCTACGGCAACACGGTCCGCTTCGGCCAGAACGTGCTCACGATCAACGGCGGGCTCTTCGACTACGCGGCCAGCCAGCAGCCGCCCCCGACCCTGCTGACGGTCAACGCGATCACGCCGGCTGCGGTCGTGATCGGCTCGCCCAACTCGCAGGGCAAGTTCAGCTCGGGCGGCGAGATCTACAACGCCACGACGGGCCAGTACGGCACCGGCCCCACCTCGACCCGCACGCAGGGGACGCGCGGCGTGATGCTCGCCGCGGGCGTGACCCTGGGCAGCACGAACGTGACCGTGCTCGCCGGCGGTGAGGACCTCGGCCCCAGCCTGGACACGCGCTTCAGCAACCTGTCCTCGACCGAGCTGCTGGACCTCGCGACTCAGCAGTTCGTGGCGGGTCCCAACATGAACAGCAGCGCGCCGGCCCAGGCCAACGGCCAGCCGGCGCCGCCCCTCGCGGTGACCCAGCTCGAGGCCAGCGAGATCGGGCGCAGCTCGGACGTGCTCTTGATCGGCGGGATCGCGCTGGTGAACAACCAGCCCGCGGCCAACGACCAGTGCGAGATCTACGACACGCTCAACAACGTGATGAAGAACATCCTCCAGCTGCAGGAGGGTCGCTACGACCACCGCGTCGTCCAGCTGAGCGGCAACCAGATCCTCGTGATCGGCGGGCGCAACGACCCCGCCATGGACACTCCGACCGACTCGGTCGAGCTCTACAACCGCTAGAGCCAACCCAACAGCGCGAGCGTCTCGAGCGAGCGGCCCCCCGGGCCGCTCGCGCGCGTGTGGGGCAGCAGCTCACTCAGCGAGGGACGCTCAGGCGGCTTTCGTCCCAAATTTCGGCACCCAAAGCTCGTTGTTGCTGGCGGGTTTTTGCGCAAAGCGCTTATGTATAACTGCTTGGGTAAACGCCAATTCCTTGCGGACTCCCTTCAGGTTGAGTAAATTCGTGCCCTTGAAGGGCGCGTTCCGCCCGATCCCTCAGCTCAACACGAGGTCCCCATGCGGCACACCACCTCGCTGGTGGCGGCGCTGGCCGTCCTGTCCCTCTTCTCTGGCTGTAGCAGCAGCAAGCGCTCCAGCTCGGCCAGCACGGTCGCGAGCGCCACCAGCTCGACGGGCGCGGGCGCGACCAGCGCGACCCCCTCGGGCACGACGAGCGGCACCACGGCCGGAGCCACGAGCGGCTCCGCGAGCGCCGCCACGACCGCGACCGCGCCGAGCGGGCCCGACACCGAGCCTCCCGCGATCACGCTCACCTCGCCTCGCCGCGGCGCCTTCAGCACCCTGCAGGCCGTGGTGGTCGAGGGGACGATCCTCGATCAGACCGGCGTGAGCTACTTCCTGATCAACGGGAACGCGGTCACTCCCGGCGTCGGCGGGGCCTTCCGCGAGACCATCGCCCTCAGCCACGGGCTGAACATCGTCGAGCTCGAGGCGGCCGACCCCCTCGGCCACAAGGTCCAGAGCGCGCTCTCGGTGATCTCGGGCGAGTTCCTCCCCGAGGCGAGCGTCGTCCAGGACGCGGTCGGCGCCCGGCTCAACCGGCCCGCCTTCGACGCGATCGAGCGCGTCGCCGCCCAGCAGCTCGGCGGGGTCAACCTCGCCAACCAGATCCTGGCCATGAACCCGCTCTACAGCGGCAGCGCCGGCGTGGCGAACGTGGTCGTCGACGCGACCGCGGCGAGCTTCGGCACCCCGCGCCTCGACCTCGACCCCCAGGCCGGCGGCCTCTACGTCAAGGCGGAGCTGCCCCTGATCGACGTGACCGTCAACGCCAGCGGCCGGGTGATCGGGATCCCCTACAGCCTCACGACCGACGTGACCTCGGACCTCGCGACCGTCGAGGCGCTCGCGGTGGTCAACGTCAACGCGGGCGTGGTGACCACGACCCTGACCCAGGTCAACGTCACCCTCGACAACTTCCGCTTCGACATCAGCGGCGTGCCTGGCTTCCTCGAGAACCTGGCCCGCAACGCGGTCCGCGGGCTGATCGAGGACCAGGTCCAAAAGCAGGTCGAGACCGTGATCCCGCAGGAGGTCAACAAGGCCATCGCGGGCGCCAACGGCCCCGTCACTCAGCAGGTCATGGGCAAGACCGTGACCCTGAACGTGATCCCGACCCAGGTCACCTTCGACGCCGACGGCGCGACGGTCAGCGCGGACGCCGACATGACCATGCCGGCCGCGACCGGCGTGGTCCTGCCGACGACCCCTGGCTCGCTCAAGACCCCCGGCGCCCTGCCGACCTACGGGACCCAGCGCGCGCTCTACCTCTCGGCCAACGACGACTTCCTCAACCGGATCGGCCACGCCGCCTGGCGGGGCGGCCTGCTCGGGCTCAAGATCGACCAGGCCTTCCTGCAGCGCACCGCGCGCTTCCCCAGCTGGCTCGGCTTCGACGCCTACCTGCTGCAGATCTTCTTCCCGCAGCTCTCGAGCCTGAACCCGACCGACCCCCTCGAGCTCGAGATCGGCTCCCGCCGATCTTCGTGACCAAGCCCGCTCCGGGTCTCGTCGAGGCCGCGATCGGCGACCTCCAGCTCTCGCTCTACGTGGCCCCTCCTGGGCAGCAGCGCGTGCTGGTGCTGCAGACCAGCCTTCAGGTCGCCATGGACGTGGTGCCCGCCCTCAATCAGGGCAAGCTGCAGATCACCCTCAACGGTCGCCCCACGATCAAGACCGACGTCAACCAGACCATGATCCCCCTCAACCAGGTGGCGATCGAGAACCTGGTCGACTTCCTCGTTCCGCCGGTGCTGCAGCTCCTGGTCGGCTCGTGGAGCGGCTTCCCGCTGCCTACCCACCCGGCCTTCAACCCGAGCAACGTGGACTTCCTCCGCGACGGCCCCGGCCAGGACTTCTTGACGATCAAGGGCGACCTCTAAGCGCCTCTCGAGAATGGGGTTCGGATAGCGCCGAACGGAACCCGATCACGTTGTCGGGGGAGAGCGCTAAGGTCCGAGCCCTATGAATGAGCCAGCCGATCATTGCCCCGACCTCGCCCGCGAGGAGTGGGAGCGTCACCTCGCCAGCGACGAGGCCTTCCTGGCCGAGCGTCCGCTCGACGCGGAGCTCGAGCACAAGCTGCTCCGTCGCTTGGGCGAGTCGTGGCGGGACCTCAACTACCGCTACCTCCGCTCGCGCCTCAAGCCGCCTTCGGTGCGGCTGCACGACGCAGAGTCGCGTTGGGGGGCTTGGTATCCGCGACGGCGCCTGATCACGATCGCGCGCCGCCAGGTCCTGGCCTACACCTGGGAGTCGGTGGTCGACACCCTCCGCCACGAGATGGCGCACCAGGTCGTGAGCGAGCTGATGGGCGACCCGCCCGAGCCGCCCCACGGGCCGGCCTTCCGCGACGCCTGCCGGCTCTTGGCCGCGGACCCAGCCGCTCGCGGCGACGGAGGCGTGTCGCTCTTCCGCCCCGGCGGCGCTGGGACCGACGCGACGCCCGACGACGCCCGCCTGCTCCGGGTTCAGAAGCTGCTCAAGCTCGCGGACGACAACCCGAACGAGCACGAGGCCAAGGCGGCCTTCGCGCGGGCCAGCGAGCTGATGCTCAAGTACAACCTCGATCGCACTGACCTCGAGCAGCCGCTCGAGAGCGGCTACGAGTATCGCTACCTGGGCCCGAGCCGAGGCCGCACTCCGCACCACCACTACCTGATCGCCGGGATCCTGCAGGAGTTCTTCTTCGTCCATTGCTTGTGGGTCGACAGCTACACCGTCGAGACCGGGGTCAAGGGGCACCGCCTCGAGGTCATGGGCACCAAGGCCAACGTCGGCATGGCGGACTACGTCTATGACTGCCTGATTCGCCAGAGCGAGGCTCTGTGGCGCGTCTACAAGCGCACGCACGGGATCAAGGACCGCCGCGCCAAGCGCCAGTACCTCGACGGCTTGCTCACCGGCTTCCGCCGCCAGCTGGTCCAGACCAAGGCCAAGAGCGCCGAGCGCGGGTTGATCTGGCTGGGCGACCCAGGCCTCAAACGCTACGCCCGCGTCCGTCACCCGCGCACGACCACGACCCGCCTCGACTCGGCCGACGCGTCGGAGGCCCGCGCCGCGGGGGTCCGCGACGGCGAGAAGCTGCGCCTGCACAAGCCAATGCCTGGCGGCAAGGCCCGCTCGCGCGGGCGTCTGCTCTCGGGATAGGCAACGAGTAGGCTGGGAGCGAGGGGGGACGCGTGCACGAGCTGACCTATCCCGAGTGCCTGGCCGCGGTGCTCGAGAACGCCTTCGACCAGGTCCGGGAGGGACCGTGTCGCTCGATCCAGCTCGAGATCCTGGGCGAGTCCTTTCGCGTCCGCGACGACGGCGAGGGCCTCCCGGTCCACCCCCACCCCTTCTCGAAGCGCCCGCTCCTCGAGGTGATCTTGATGGGGCCGCGGCGCGGTGAGCCCAACACCCTGGCCCGAGTCACCAAGTGCTGCCTGTGGGTCGAGGTCGAGACGGAGACCGCGGGGGCCCGCTACCGGCAGCGCTACGAGTTCGCTCGCCCTGCCGACGAGCTGGCCAAGCTGGGCGACACCCCTGGGCGGGGGGTAGCCCTCACCATGGCTCCGGCCGAGGGCGCTGCGCCTGGCTTCGCCGAGCTGCTCGACACGGTCCGCGAGCTCGGTCGCGGGCTCGGCCCCCGGGTCCAGGTCGAGGTGCGCGACGCGCGCAGCGGCGAGCAGGAGGTGCTGGAGCTGGGCGGGCTCGCCTACTAGCGCTCCGAGCGCCCGAGCTCCGCGGGGAGGTCGCCCGACCAAGGCAGGACCCACACCTCCTCCCCGACGCCATAGGCCACTCGCCCTCGGCTGGGCTGGGCCGCGAGCGCGCGGCAAGGGAGGGGGCGCGCCTCCCGCAGCGCTCCTGACTTCAGGTCCCACAGGCAGAGGGTCACGCCGTCGCTGCTCAGCAGCTCCTCCTCGCTGGGAAAGGCCAGCGAGTGGAGCGTGCGAGCGTGGGCCATCGGGGTCAGCTGCGTGACGAGGTCGGCGCTGGTCTGGGCCGGGTCCTGCAGGAGCAGGGGCGTGGCGTCGCGCTGCTCGAGGTCGAAC
>CALDQK010000998.1 GCA_937911525.1 uncultured bacterium | reverse complement strand
CGCCGAGGAGCCCGCCCCCGAGCCCGAGCCCGAGCCGGTCGCCGAGGAGCCGACCCCCGCGCCGACGCCGGTCGCCGAGGCCAGCGAGCGGGAGCCGCTCCCGAGCCTGACGCCCCTCGAAGAGCTCCCCGACGACGCCGACGTGCTCAAGGAGCGCTTCCGGGACCTCGAGCGCAAGTTCGTCGAGAAGGCCCAGGAGGCGCGCGCCTACGAGGAGGCCCTCGAGGCGGCCCACGCAGGGGGCGGAGCCGACGACGACGGCCTGGGCGGCTTCAGCGACGCGGTCTCGGGCGACCTCGAGCAGCGGGTCCTCGACCTGCAGCTCGTGGCCGACGAGAAGACCGCGGAGGTGCTCGAGAAGGAGGACGAGATCAAGGCGCTGATGCGCGAGATCGACGTGCTCCGCTCGCGCTCCGAAGAGAACAAGGACCGCGCCGAGCGCGAGCGCCAGGCCATCGCCGAGGACATCCTCAAGGGGCACGAGCGCCTCGAGGTCCAGAAGCAAGAGGTCGCCGAGGCCAAGGCCGAGGTCAGCGAGTTCGAGACGGTCAACGCCGAGCTCCTGCTCGAGACCGAGGACCTCAAGGAGCGGCTGGGCGCCATGGAGCACCTGCTCGAGGTCGAGCGGGCCGAGCGGGGCAAGCTCGTGCGCGAGCGCCTGGTCAGCCTGCGGACCGAGATCGAGCGCCTCGAGAACAGCAACGCCGAGCTGCGGACCCTCGTCGAGGCCTACGAAGAGAAGATCGACGAACTCGACGAGCGGGTCGAGGAGCTCGAGGGCGAGAGCGAAGCCCACGAGTCCCTCGTCAGCGAGCTCCGTGAGCAGCTGACCAAGGCGCAGCACGAGCGCGACACCATGGTCAAGACGCTGCGCAAGAAGCTGCAGGGCCTGGAGCGCAAGCTCGAGCTGGCCAAGGGCGAGAACGCGCGCGCGCGCGCGGCGGCCGAGGCGAGCACGAGCAGCTAACTCACGCTCGGAGTCCCATTCGCCCCTGTAGTGCCTAGATTCTCGTGCCTAGACTCGTCGCCAACATGAACCGCCCTCCGCGGAGCAGAGACACATGAAGCTGACCGTCGTCCACCTCGAGGGCAGCAAGCAAGGCCTCACCGAAACCTTCTCGGGTCAGGTGATCACGGTCGGGCGCGACCCCTCGAACACGCTCTCCTTCGACCCCTTCAAGGACCTGGACGTGTCGACGCGGCACGCCTCGATCACGGTCCAGGGCAATCAGGTCGTGCTCCAGGACCTCGGGAGCACCAACGGGACCTACTTCAACGACGAGAAGATCAGCGCTGCGGTGCCCCTCCCGGCCGGCGGCTGCATGGTCCGCTTCGGCGAGAACGGCCCCAAGGTCCAGCTGACCTGGACCCTCGACACGGGGCCCGGCAAGAAGACGGTCATGATCCAGGAGCTGCGCGGCGAGCTCGAGCAGCAGGGCGCGGCCACCGTCGAGGCCAAGAAGCGGACCCGCAAGGTCGCCATGTGCTTCGTGGTGCTCGTGATCCTGGGCGCGATCGTGTTCGGCGTCGTCAGCTCGATGCGCGCCTCGAGCAAGCTGCGCGAGGAGGTCAAGGAGCTCTCGGCCGAGGTCGTCGAGAAGCAGAGCGCGGCTCAGAACGTGACCGCGGGCGAGACCGGCAAGGCCAAGGCCAAGTACGACGAGGCGATCGCCGCCCTCGAAGCCGCCAAGAAGGCCGAGGAGGAGGGCGACCTCGAGACGGCCAAGAAGCAGTACACCAGCGCGAGCAAGGCCTTCGACCTCTCCGTGACCCAGGCCGCGGCCGAGAGCAAGAAGCGCTGGGAGGCCCTCCAGAAGGAGTCGGAGGAGCGCGAGAAGCGCGAGAAGAAGGAGCGCGAGGACCAGGCCAAGCGCGACGCGGCCCTGATGGCCAAGCTCCGCGACGAGATCAAGAAGCGCGACGAGGAGCGCGAGCGGAAGGCCAAGGAGGCGCAGCAGAAGCTCGAGGCCGCCGCCAGCACCCAGGAGCTCTTCGACGAGCTCGACAAGCTCAAGGAGAGCAAGAACCCCGCCGAGATCGAGGAGTCGCTCAAGGCGATCGACGCGGCCCTGGCCAAGCTCGACCCCAACAGCGAGGAGGCCAAGAAGCTGCTGGCGCTCAAGAAGGAGCAGGAGGAGTCGCTCAAGTCGGTCAAGGACCTGACGCCTGAGGACCTCAAGACGATCGCCAAGAACGCGCGGCCCTCGATCGTCGCGATCAAGGCGAGCTACTTCGGGATCCCCAAGGGCCAGACGCTCAAGACCACGCGCCTGCGCTACCAGGTCGCCGAGGGCCTGGGCACGGGCTTCCTCGTGAGCAAGGAGGGGCACATCATCACGGCCAAGGAGGTCGTCAAGCCGGAGCTCTTCGACGCCAAGGCCCTGGCGCGGCTCAAGAAGCTGGAGGAGAAGGGAATGACCTTCCACCGCCAGCTGGCCGTGCTGACCTACGACGCCAACAAGCGCAACTACGCGCCGGTGACCTCGGATGTGGTGGTCGCCCGCGAGTTCCCTGACAGCCTGGCGGGCACCGAGAAGGTCACGATCGACTTCGACAACCAGAAGGCCGAGATCGAGGTCAAGCCGCACAAGCGGGACGAGTCGGACCTGGTGGTGCTCAAGATCGACATCAAGGACGCCGCGGTCCTCGAGCTGGCGCCGGTCGCCGCTGACAAGGACCTGCCGGTGATCAACCTCGGCGTCCAGTCCGACGACAAGCCCGAGGAGCGCGCGCTCTACATGTTCTCGGGTCGCCTGACCGAGCCCGGCGAGACGCTCAAGCTCGCGGTGCCGAGCTTCCGCACCTGGATCGGCGGGCCGGTCCTCGACGCCGGGGGGCGCGTGGTCGGCGTCCTGATCAACCATGGCGTGAAGGAGAGCGTGGCGGTGAGCGTCGACTCCCTGCGCGACGTGGTCAAGAAGAAGGAGTAGCCGCCATTTCCCTCTCGCTCGTCCTCCTGATCTGCGCCGGGCTCCCCGGCATGGCTCACGGCGTCGCGCCCGTGGCGACCGGCTGCGTGGTCGCTGCGCCCCACGAGGGCTTCGACGATCACACCGAGCCCATGGCGCTCGACATCGCCCGCCGCCTGAAGACCGGCTGGGTCATCGCGCGCGACTTCCGCAAGACGAGCGAGCAGCGCTGGTTCGACGTGAACCGCCCGACCCAGCGCTTCTGGAGCGAGGGACGGCGCGGCAAGGCCCGGGTGACCGAGGTCGCCCAGAAGGTCTACGCCGAGTACCAGCGCCGGGTCGACGCCGCCGCCGGGCACACGCCGCTCAAGCTCCTGATCGAGATCCACGGCCACGCCCGCCGGGTGACCGTCGAGGGGCGCCGGGTCAAGCTCCAGGCGATCGAGGCGGCCACCCGCGGCTTCAGCGAGGAAGAGCTCAAGGCGCTCAAGGCGCGCTACCAGAAGCTCGTCGCGGAGCTGCCCGAGGAGGACCGGGTCCCTCTCTACGTGGAGCAGCTCGACCCGACCTACGTCTACCGCGGGACCGAGGTCCGCTACTACTTCGGCGCGAGCGGCTCGAAGCGCGCCGGCTCGATGTCCCCCGAGCGCTGCGAGCGCGCGCTGCACTTCGAGTGCCCGCAGCACGTCCGCTTCAGCAAGGAGCGGCGGCGGAAGTACAGCGCGCTCTTCGCGCAGCTCTTCCGGCCCCTGGTCGAGCGCTACTCGGTCAAGCCGGAGTAACGAGGAGCTGTCGCTGGCAGCGCGAGCTCCAGCTCTTGCTCTCGGGCACGGGCACGGGCACGGGCTCCAGGCAGGGCACGGCGTCCCACACAGCTCGTGCCACACGCTCGCGAGGCGAGGGCGTCCAGACGTGGCGCTATAGAAG
>CALDQK010000997.1 GCA_937911525.1 uncultured bacterium | reverse complement strand
CGAAGCGAAGCTGAGCGCAAGTCGCGCAGCTGAGCGAAGCGAAGCTGAGCGGTCCGGCCCCTCTCTCCGGCCCCTCTCTCCGGCCCCTCTCTCCGGCCCCTGGCTCCGGCCCCTGGCTCCGGCCCCTGGCTCCGGCCCCGGCCCCGGCCCCTGACTCCGGCTCCGGCTCCGGCTCCGGCTCCGGCTCCGGCCCCGTCTCCTGGCACCTGGCACCGGCTCCGCCCCCGGGCTCCGGCTCCGGCCCCGGCCCCGTCCTCGGCCCCGGCCCCTGGCTCCCGGCTTCCTCCTTCGAGCGCGGCTTGAAACGTGAGCCCAAGTGGCCGCACACGTTAGACTCCGGGCCCGCTGGTCCAGCGACGAGGAGGCTCATGAGCTGGAAGACCGTGGCCCTGGCGATCCTGCGCGGAGGCGTGCGTGGCATGACCACCCGCCTCGGACCCGCCTCTGCGCAGCCCGCGCTGGCGGCGATCAAGGAGCACGAGGAGCTCGTGCTCGGGCAGGCGATCCCCTCCCTGCAGAGCTACACCGGCTTGTCCTCGCCGCCCAAGCGGCTCGGCGTCGGCCAGCTCGAGCAGCTCGCCAGCGCGGCCTTCGAGGAGGCCCGCGCCACCGACCAGGAGGAGCTGAGCGAGACGCTGCAGCGCATGATCGACGGCACCGCCGACGACGAGCGCGAGCTCGAGCGCTTCGCCCGCCGCCTGCCCCAGTGCCTCCTCCGCCACGCCCCGCTCCGCAAGGCGCTGACCGAGGGCGAGGACCCTAGCCGCGTCCACGGCGGCAGCGGCCTGAGCCTCAAGGCCCTGGTCGGCCTGGGCGCCATGGCCTTCGTGGGCTCCGTCCTGGGCTTCGTGGCCTCGCGCCCCAAGCTCGACCTCAGCCCGCCCCAGATCGAGGCCAAGGCCGAGGGCGGCCACCACGTGCGCGCGGCGACGGTCAAGATCAGCGGCCAGGTCCAGGAGCAGCGCCTCGTCTCGCTGAGCGTGAACGGCAAGCTGGTCCAGACCAAGGAGCTGAACCACGACCTGCACGCCTTCGAGGTCACGGTCCCCCTGCCCCAGCTCGGCCACCACGAGATCACGCTCCAGGCGACCGACGAGAAGGGCCGCCGCAGCGAGCAGGTGATCGCCGTCGAGCGCCTGCCCTACCCGGTCGAGATCGAGCTCCTCGAGCCCGCTCACGCGGTCCGCGGCGGCGAGGAGCCGACGCGAATCGCCGGTCGCGTGCGAGCCGAGGCGACCGTGACCGCCCTGACGGTCAACGGGGTCGAGCTCCAGCTGACCAACGAGGGCAGCTTCACGGGGGCGGTCGACCTGCCCGGCAAGACCGGCGAGTTCCCGCTTCGCTTCGTCGCCAAGGGCCCCGAGGCCGCGGGCGAGCTCGTGGCCAAGGTCACCGTCGACCACGACCCGCCCAGGCTGAAGGTGACCCCCCACGACCCGACCACCTGGGGTGAGCTCTACGAGCTGCCCTTCCGCCTCGAGGACCGCTCCGACTGGTGCGAGGTGCGCGTGCTCTCGGGCGGCGAGGCCAAGCCCCGCCGCTTCCATCCGCTCAGGAGCGAGCACCTCAGCGTGAAGGTCGGCCCCGGCCAGAGCACGCTCAGGCTCCAGGCGGTCGACGCCGCCGGCAACGAGAGCGAGGTGGTCGAGGTCCGCGTGACCCGCAAGGAGCCGAGCGCCCACCTGGCCCCCTTCCAGGTCACCAGCAAGCACTTTCGAGTCACCAGGAGCCTGAAGATCCCGGCGGGCGACGCGCTGGTGCTCCCGCCAGGGAGCAAGATCGAGCTGGCCCCCAAGGTCGGGGTCGTGGTCGAGGGCCAGCTGATCGCGCCGGGCAGCCGCAGCCAGCCGATCGAGGTCTGCGGCCAGGACCTCTCCTCGAGCGCGCGGATGTGCGAGGGCCTCACGGTCCGGGGCCCCAAGGCGAGCGCCAAGCTCAGCTTCCTGACGATCCGCGGCGGCCACAAGGACCTGGGCGGCGGACTCTACGTGACCGCGGGCGCCCAGCTGCGCGCCAACGACTGCACCTTCGCGGGCAACCACGCGGGCAAGAACGGCGGCGGGCTCTACGTGAACGGGCTGCGCAATCAGCCCGCCCAGGTCCTGCTGGAGCGGGTCCGCTTCGTCCAGAACCACGCCGGCTCGGAGGGCGGCGGCGCCAACTTCAACGGCTACGTGCAGGCGCGCCTGAGCGAGTGCGGCTTCGAGAAGAACGACGCCGGCAGCTTCGGCGGCGGACTGGTCACGATCGGCTTCGAGGTCGCGCGGACCCGGGTCGAGCTGAGCAAGTGCGCCTTCAACCTCAACAAGGCCCGCTGGGGCGGCGCCCTCCAGGTTGGCAAGAGCGCCGAGCTCGTGGCCAAGGACCTGCACCTCGAGAGCAACACCGCCTCCAGGGAGGGCGGCGCCCTCTACACCCGCGGGCTCTCTCCCACCGAGCAGGCCCACCTCGAGCTCGAGGACGGGCGCGTGAACCACAACCGCGCCAGCAGCTCGGGCGGCGGCCTCTACCTGGGCAGCTTCAGCGCGGTCGAGCTGAGGGGCACCACGATCGAAGGCAACAGCACGCCCCGCTACGGCGGCGGAGCCTTCGTGCGCGGCCACTCCAAGGGGCGCACCCAGGCCACCTTCGAGCGGGTCCACTTCGTCGCCAACCGGGCCAAGGACGGCGGCGGCCTGAACGTCAACTACTTCGGCCAGGCCGTCGTCAAGCAGAGCCTCTTCGCGAGCAACCAGGCCAGCGGCTGGGGCGGCGGCGCGTGCGTGGTCGGCAACGCCGCGCTCCCGACCCGCTTCGACCTCATCAGCTGCAAGTTCAAGCTCAACAAGAGCCCGCGCTACCACGGCCCGGACGTGCGCATCGCCAACAACGTGGAGTTCGACCCCAAGCAGCTCGTGACGAGCGGGGTCCGCGGCGGACAGGCCTCGGTCGCCGCGCACGTCCACGCCGCGCGGCCCACCGAAGACCACGACCTGCACCCGAGCGTCAAGACGCCCAACCGCAAGGCCGTCAGCCACAACGAGGCCGCGCGTCGCCAGGAGGCCAAGCGCTCCGCCGGCAAGGTCCCCGACGCGCCGGACACCGGCGGCCTGATGCGCGAGGTCGAGGACGACTGGGGCCGCGCCCTCGCCCACTACGTGGCCGCCGCGGCGCGCAAGGACTACCGCGCCCTCCGCGCGCGCCCCTCCGGCGGGAGCAAGACGCTCCGCAGCTACCAGGCCAAGGTCCAGTTCCCAGGCGCCGAGGCCGCGCGGATCTGGGACTCCGGCGACAAGCACTACGCCAGCGTGACGGTCCTCAACGCCGCCCCCGCCGAGCAAGCCGGCAAGGCCTTCGCCGCCCTCCTCGCCAAGCTGCGCGGCCACCTCGGCGACTCCTGGCAGGAGCACGCCCTCCCGGTCCGCGGGAAGACCAAGGTGCACGAGTTCAAGCACGTGAACCCCGCGATCCAGATTCGGGTCAGCCAGACCCACTTCGAGCTGCGCGGGACCCCCTGCTCCAGCGTGATCGTGTTCTTCAACTAGAGACCGGTCTCTTGCCTCTCCCGAGTCGCGGAGCCAGGATGCCCAGGTGAAACGGACCCCCCTCGCTGCCGTGATAGTGCTCGCGCTCGGTCTCACCGGGCCGGCCCTGGCCCAGGGGGCGCGCGGCGCCTCGGGCGCGCTGCGCGGCGAGGCGAGCGGCGAGACGCTGCCCCTGCCCGAGGCCCTCGTCCAGCCGGGCGAGAAGGAGGGCGGCGAGGGCCGCGCCGACGCCACCCGCTACCGGCCGCCTCTGGCTCACGCCGGCGAGCGGATCGCGGCCGACCCGAGCCAGCTCACCCCCGAGACCTTCGCCGCCCTCGTGGAGCGCTCCAAGGAGCGCCGCTCGCGCTGGTATGCCGGCCCCGAGCTGCTCGCTGCCCTGCGAGCCGTCGAGGCCTCGGGGGACCCCGCCTTCCGCGACCAGGCCGGCAAGGCCGCCCGTGAGCTCGAGCTCGACGCCCACATGGTCGAGCTGCGCCGCGCCGCCTTTCAGGCCCGCGCGCAGGGCAAGCGCGGCGTCGAGATCTGGAGCGAGGTCGCGCGCCGCTCGGTGGACTACTGGCAGGGCCGCGACGACGTCGACCCCAAGCGCAAGTTCGACGAGGTGATCGCCGACCTGGGCGCGGTGTTCAACGGGCAGTATTCGCAGGGGCACCTGAAGACCTTCCAGGACCGGCTGCCCTTCACCAACGACCCCAACCTGCGCCACATGCAGCAGGTCCTCGACCCGCGCAAGAACAACCTCGGCTGGGTCGGCGGCGGGATCGACCCCACGCAGAGTCAAGACTTCCGCGGCATGTTCAACGACCGCACGAACAACCAGGTGTTCCACACCAACTTCTTCGTGCTCCTCGGCTACGCCGCGGCTCAGGAAGACCCCAAGTGGGTCAACCTGGTCAACCTCAAGCACGAGCTGCTCGACGGCGGCGGCAGCGTCCCCGACTGGAACGCGAGCGAAGCCGGGATCGCGACCGGCCACCTCATCCGCCAGCTCCGCGACAGCCACGGCAACGAGCGCGCCCTGCGCGCGATCCCGACCCTGATCGGCGCCGGCTTCAGCAACCACGCCCAGGACTTCGCCCGCCCCTGGGGCCCGACGGGCCCCGACTACGGTGGGGTGGCCACCGCCATGGACGAGTCCATGACGACCTTCGCCAACCGCCCGCGGACCAACACCGCGACCCAGCGCGGGCTAATCCGCCTGTTCAACGTGTTCCGCGGCGCCGGCGGCGAGGGCTCGGGCAACTACTACGGGCTGAGGGAGAAGGACGGGGACCACTAGGCTAGAGTTTCGCGCTTTCGCGGCAGGCAGCCCGTCTCGAGCTGTCGCTAGGGCGTCTTCGCCCTGGCTCTTCGGTTCACCGCAGAGGACGCGGAGGACGCAGAGATTGCGCA
>CALDQK010000996.1 GCA_937911525.1 uncultured bacterium | reverse complement strand
CTGCATGAGCCTAGAGCTTCCTGCACGACTCGCCCCGGCCTGTCCTCCCGATTTCCGCAGCCCCCCTGCCGAGCTCGGTGTTCTCCTGTACGCCCAGCAGCTATTCCGCGACGCGCCCCCAAGCACTAGCCTCTACGCGTGCGCCCCCTCCTCCTCGTGCTGGTCCTCCTCCTCGCCGGCTGTCAGAGCCCGGGGGCCTTCTTGCTCTCGCAGGCGGGCGCCAGCGACGAGGCCCCCTTCAGCGCGGGGGTCGCCACGGTCGACTACACCCCCGAAGGGGGCTACCCCCTCGGCGGCTACGGCGGCGGCGCCCGCCGCTCCGAGCTGCCCTTCTACGCGGGCATGGGCTGGCCCGGTCGCATCGCGCTCAGCTGCCACCAGGCCTATCACGAGGACGACCCCGAGGGACGCGCGGACCTGCTCACGAAGAACGAGGGCGCGCACGAGGAGATCGGAGCGCGAGCCCTGGTCCTGCGACCCGAGGGCGCCCCCCCCCTGGCCTTCGTGCGGATCGACGCCATCGGCGTCACCTCCGAGATCCATGACCTCGCCCTGGCCCACGTCCGCGACCTCGGCTACCGGCGCGACACGCTGATCCTCTCGGCGACCCACACCCACTCGGGCCCCGGCGCGATCTTCCGCGCGCCCCTGGCTCGCTTGATCGCCATGGACAACTACCGCCAGGAGCTCGAGGCCTCGATCGCGGCCGCGATCGGCAAGGCGATCCGCCAGGCCCACCAGGCCGCCGTCCCCGCCGCGCTGGCCTTCGCGCGCGCCCGCGACCGCGACGCCGAGGGCGCGACCCTCCTGGCCAAGAACCGCCGCCACCGCCGCTTCCGCGGCGAGATCGCCTACGACGAGCTGGACGACGAGGTCGGGCTCCTGGCCCTCGTGCAGCGCGAGTCGCGCGAGCCGATCGCGCTCCTGCTCAACTACGCCGTGCACCCGACCGTGCTCGGCTCCGACAGCCTGCACTACTCGCGCGACCTGGCCGGCGGCGTCGAGCGCGGCCTGGAGCAGGTGTTCGGCGCGCCGGTCCTCTTCCTGAACGGCGCCGAAGGGGACATCGGCCCGCGCCAACTCAGCCAGCGCGGAGGCATGGCCCGCTGTGAAGAGCTGGGCGAGGCCTTCGCGGCGCTCCTGGCGCCCAGCCTGGCCGAGCTGAGCTATCACGAGCGGATCTCGCTCCGCACGGCGCTCGGCCACAAGGAGCTGGGCGACCCGCGCGGGGTGGTCGCGCTCGGGCGAGAGCGCTTCCTCGACGGCGAGGCCAGCTGGGCCTCGTGGCCGATGGAGCTGATCAACCTGCCCTTCAACCTCGTCCTATGGACCTTCGGGCTGACCAACGTGCGGGTCGTGCTGACCTGGAACCTGGCCCTGGGGGTCGTGGCCCACCTCGACGGGCTGACCCCGCGGACGACGACCCGGATCGGCGCGCTCCGCCTGCGGGCGGGCGAGGAGGACGTCGTGTTCCTCAGCGTGCCCGGGGAGGCGACGCACGACGTCGGCCTCGCCACCCGAGAGCTGGCCCGCAGCGCCGGCGCCAGCCGCTGCTTCATCGCAGGGCTCACCTTCGATCACATCGGCTACATCGCCTCGCGGCGCGAGTACCGCCGCGGCGGCTACGAGGCCCACTCGACCCTCTTCGGTCAGGGCACGGCGGCGCAGGTGCTCGAGAGCCATCGCGCCCTGCTGGGCGCGCTCGGCTACGAGGGCCCAGCAACGAAGGCGGCGGTCGAGCCTCAGCCCGACCGCCGCTCCGACGAGACTCCTCGCTAGGAGCCCGCCGCGCTACTTCGAGAGCAGCGCCACATCGAGCGCAAGCGCTACTTCGAGTGCTTGTCCGCCAGCTTGGCGAGCGTCTTGTAGAGCTTCTTGCCCGAGGTGATCTTCTTGAGCACCTTCCCATCCGCGGTCATCACGACCAGCGTGGGGGCCTTCTTCACCTTGAGGCTGCTCGCCTCCTCGGTGACCTTGCGCTCCTTGCCTTCGCCCTCTTCGAGGGGGCGCTTGACCCAGACCATGCGCGGGATCAGCTCCTTGGTCTTGGGGTGCATCAGCAGGCCAGCCTTGAGCGCCATGTGCTTCTTGGCCAGCTTCTCGTCCTCCTCGGCGAAGAACGCGACCACGATCAGCTTGTTCGCCTCCTTCGCGGACGCCTTGGCGTCCTCGAGGCTCCCCTCAGGGAAGAGCCGAAAGGTGTGCGAGGCAGCGACCGCCTCGATCTGCTGCTTGACGGCGTCGGCGCTGCGACCGTTGAGGGTCTGCACCTGCTTGCCCTCGTGGTCGAGGAAGAGCACCGTCGGGAAGCCCTTGACCCCGTACTTGTTCATCAGGTCCCGCGGCGGATTGCTGGTGCAGTCCACCATGATCGGGACGATCTTCTTGGTTGCTTCGACGACCCCTGCGTTGGACCAGGCAGAACTTGCCAGGCTCTTGCAGGGGCCTCACCACTCAGCCGAGAAGGCGATCATGATCGGCTTCCCGGACAGCTTGGCTTCTTGGAACCCGGCGTCGGGCTTGCGCCACGGCACCTTCCCGCTGTGGTCCGCGCGCGCGCTCGGCGCGGCGGCCAGCGCCACGGCCGCCACGGCGACCCCAGCCCAAAGACTCTGAGCGTTCATGCTCACTCCCTTGCTACTTCCCAGGTGTGTGGATCGCTAGCTTAGCGCCGGACCGAGGCACTTGCCGGCATCGTCCCAGCGGTAGAAGCCCTCGCCGCTCTTGCGCCCCAGCTTGCCGGCCCGCACCAGGCGGCGCAGGAGCAGGGGCGGGCGGAAGGCCTCGCCGACCTCGCGGTGGAGATGCTCGGCGATGGCGAGGCGCACGTCGAGGCCGACGTAGTCGGTGGTCTTGAGCGGGCCCATCGGGTGGCGGTAGCCGAGCTCCATGGCCTGGTCGATGTCCTCGACGCCGGCCACGCCCTGCTCGAGCATCCGCATCGACTCGAGCCCCAGGACCAGCCCCAGTCGGCTGCTGGCGAAGCCCGGCGCGTCGTTGACCACGATCGGGGTCTTGCTGATCGCGCGCACCACCTCGAGCCCCAGCTCCTTGGTCGCGTCCGAGGTCCGCTCGCCGAGCACGATCTCGACCAGCTTCGAGATGTGCACCGGGTTGAAGAAGTGCAGGCCGATCACGCGCTCGGGCGCGGGCGTGGCCTGCGCGATCTCGGTCACGGGCAGGCTGGAGGTGTTGGTGCCGACCAGCTGCAGCTTGGGCTGCCGCGCGAGCGCGTCGCTCAGGACGCTCTTCTTGAGCTCGAGCCGCTCAGGGATCGCCTCGATCACCATCGTCGCCTCGCCCAGCGCCGCGTCGAGGTCGGGGCAGAGCACGAGCCGCCCCATGATCTGATCGACGGCGTCGGCCTCGAGCTTGCCCCGCTTGACCGCGCCCTCGAGGTTCTGCCTGACCTTGCCCTGGGCCGCCTCGAGCAGCGCGCCATCCAGGTCGAAGAGGCGCACCTGATAGCCGCCCTGGGCCAGGACCTGCGCGATTCCGTGCCCCATGGTTCCAGCGCCGAAGACGGCGACGACGTGTTCGCTCATGCTGACTCCTCGTGGATCGAAGGCGCGGAACCTACCACCCGGGACGCCCGAACGCGTTCTGGATCCAGCGCACAGCGGGGCGGCCGCGCTCGTCGAGGGTCACGGCGAACACGTCGAAGCGGCAGGAGCGCGTGTCGAGGGACTCTCCGCGCCGGCGCAGCCAGGCCTCGGCCGCGCGCAGCAGCCGGCGCTGCTTGCGGGGCCCGACCGCCGCGATCGCCGGGTCGAAGCCGCCTCGCCGACCCTTGACCTCGGCGAAGACGAGCTGGCCCCAGCGCCCTTTGGTCCAGCCAGGGGCGAACCAGTGGCGCAGGATCAGGTCCAGCTCTCCGCCGCGCTCGTGCTCGTTGCGCGCCACCAGGGTCGCGCCGCGCAGGAGGGCGTACCGACGCGCGATCGTCTCGGCCCAGCGGCCGCTCAGGGTGCTCATGAGGGCACCCTAGAGCCGAGGGGCGACCGCCCCGAGGCCTCCCTTCCCGGAGACGCAGTCTGCAAGCCCTCGCGCAAAGCGCACCAGAGCAGCGACTTACGACCTATTGGCGGGAGTTGTTCGCGGTCGAGTGTCGCCCCACAATGTCGCGCCTCACATAGCTAGGAGACCCTTCCATGGCCAAGGAAACCGTCGTCCTCGCCTACTCCGGCGGGCTGGATACGAGCTGCATTCTCCGCTGGCTCAAGCTCAAGGGACACGACGTGATCGCCTTCGTCGGCGACGTCGGCCAGGACGACGACATGGACCAGGTGCGCCGCAACGCGGAAGCCACCGGTGCCGACGACGTCGTGATCGCCGACCTCAAGCGCGAGTTCGTGAGCGACTACATCCTCCCCGCGATCCGCGGCAACGCCGTCTACGAGGGCCAGTACCTCCTCGGCACCGCGCTGGCGCGCCCCGTGATCGCCAAGGCCCAGGTCGAGTGCGCCCTCGAGAAGGGCGCCACCTACGTCAGCCACGGCGCGACCGGGAAGGGCAACGACCAGGTCCGCTTCGAGCTGACCTACGCCGCCCTCGCGCCCCAGCTCAAGGTCATCTCGCCCTGGAAGAGCGGCGAGTTCCTCCAGCAGTTCAAGGGCCGGACCGACATGATCAACTTCTGCGAGGAGCAGAAGATCGACATCCCGGTCTCGCTGACCAAGCCCTACTCGATGGACGAGAACTTGATGCACAAGTCCTACGAGTCGGGGATCCTCGAGGATCCGCTCACCGCTCCCGACCCGGAGATGTGGCAGATGACCGTCGACCCCCGGCAGGCGCCGGACGAGGAGACGGTGATCGAGCTCGAGTTCAAGGACGGGCACCCGATCCGCCTCACCAACGAGGCCACCGGCGAGACCCACACCGACCTGCTCGACATCTTCATGGGGCTCAACGCGCTCGGCCGCGCCAACGGCATCGGCCGGATCGACATCGTCGAGAACCGCTTCGTGGGGATCAAGTCGCGCGGCTGCTACGAGACCCCGGGCGGCACGATCCTGCACCTCGCCCTGCGGGACCTCGAGGGCATCGCCATGGACCGCGAGGTCCAGCGCCTGCGCGACATGCTCTCGCCGAAGCTCGCCGAGATCATCTACAACGGCTTCTGGTTCAGCCCCGAGATGGAGTTCCTCTCGGCCGCGGTCGACAAGAGCCAGGAGATCATCGACGGCGTGGTCCGCATGAGCCTCTACAAGGGCAACGCGTCGGCGATCGGCCGCAGCTCGCCCAGCTCCCTCTACGACCAGGACCTCTCGTCCATGGACATCGAGGGCGGCTTCGACCAGACCGACTCGGCGGGCTTCATTCGGATCAACTCGCTGCGCCTCAAGGCGCACCGCGCGATCACGCAGCACGCCCAAGAAGGCTAGGTCAGCTCAACCAGCTCACCACGAGCGCAGCCAGGCCCGCGGCCAGGCCTCCCGTCAGGAGGGCCCGCGTCGCGGGCCTGAGCTTTCCGGAGCCGCGGTGCGACACCAGGGTCGGTGACCCGGGCCGCGGCGCCCTGGCGCCAGGGCAGCGCGGAGCCCGGAGCTGGGGCCTCGGGACCGGCGGCGGGAGGGAGCCCGCGATCCCGGCGTCCTTCAGCGCGGCGCGCAGGGCGTCGGGCGAGCAGCCGCTCGCCTCGAGCGCCGCGCTCGCGCGCGGCTGCACGGCGAGCAGCCCGACGAGCAGCGCGGCGCGCGGGGCCAAGCCC
>CALDQK010000995.1 GCA_937911525.1 uncultured bacterium | reverse complement strand
GAAGAAGCCGCCATGGCCCTCGACCGCCTTCACGAGGTCCTGGCGGCCCGCGGCGCGAAGCTCTGCTTCGTCAGTCAGCAGCCGCTGGCCTCGGCCCAGGGCGCCCGCCTCGCGGCGCACCACGCCGTGCAAGGCGGCCTCGACCCCAAGCTGGCCATGGCTGGCCTGACCTCAGCCCCGGCCGAGGCGCTGGGCATCGCCGATCGGGTCGGCTCGCTGCGGGTCGGTCGCCACGGCGACCTGCTCGTCCTGAGCGGACCGCCCCTCGACCTCCGCTCGGAGGTGCTCGAGGTGTTCGTGGCCGGCGAGCGGGTGCACCGCCAGAGCAAGGAGACCCCCTAATGCAGCGCTTCGCTTCGACCCTGGCGCTCGCGCTCCTCGCGACCCTCGCCAGCGCCCAGGACGAGCCCGCCCCTCAGCCGGCGGAGCCCCAGCAGGAGCAGGAGGAGCCCAAGGAGCAGGCGCCCGCTGAGAGCGACGTGCTCGTGGTGCGCGGGACCCTGCACCTCGGCGACGGACCCGCCATCAGCGAGGGCGCGGTCGTGCTCCGCGCGGGCAAGGTCGTCGCGGCCGGCCCCTGGGCGGAGGTCTCCTTCCCCGAGGGCGCCCGCGTGGCGGCTCCCAAGGGCGCGCACATTAGCCCCGGCCTCGTCGAGGCCACCTCCTTCGCCGGCGTCGACGGCACCTACGCCGAGCAGGAGAGCGAGGTCGTCCCCCACCTGCGGGTCCTGCCCGCGGTGAACCGCTCCAGCCGGGAGCTCAAGCGCCTCGCCCAGCAGGGCGTGACGACCCTCTTCGTGCCGAGCGACCCCTCGAGCGTGATCGGCAGCCAGGGCTGCCTGCTCAAGGCCAACGGCCGGGTCCTCGAGCGCGCGGGCGCCGTCAGCGCGACCCTCGGCCCCGAGTCCTGGCAGCGCGGGGGCCGCAACCGGCCGCCCTTCGGCACCCCGACCCACCTCACCCGGCGCCCCAACACGCTGATGGGCAACGTGTGGGTGTTCCGCGAGGCCTTCTACGGGGCCAAGCAGGCCGCCCAGCCCAGCCCGGCGCAGGCCGTGCTGCGCGAGGTCCTCGCGGGCGAGCGCCCGCTGCGGATCCGCGCCGGTCGGCGCGGCGAGATCGAGGCTGCCCTGCGCCTCGCCGCCGAGCAGGGGCTGCGCTTCACCCTCGAGCAGGCCAGCGAGGTGCACCACGTCCTCGACCTGATCCAGCGGGCGCAGGTCCCCGTGATCTACGGGCCGATGCGCCTCGAGGGTGAGGTGGACAGCGGCCCCTCGCCCGCGACCCCGCGCCTGCTCCAGGCGAGCAAGATCCCCTTCTGCCTGACCGCCGGCGGCGGCGAGGGCGAGTCGGGGCTCTGGGCCCAGGCCCTGTGGGCGACGCGCTACGGCCTCGCCCCCGCCCGCGCGCTGGAGGCCGTCACCGCGGCGCCCGCGCGGATCCTCGGCGCGGCGAGCCAGGTCGGCCGCCTCGCCCCCGGGCTCGACGCAGACCTCGTGGTCTGGAGCGGCGCGCCCCTGAGTGCAACGACCCGCCCCCTGGCGGTCCTGATCGACGGCAAGCCGGTCCACGGCGAGCTCGCGGCCACGGCGGCCGCTGAGGCCAAGCAAGGTAAGGCGCCCACCCCGCGCCGCAGGTTCTAGGTGTTCGACATGACGACGACGAGAACGAACCGGTCGCTTACGACCCTGATCGGCCTGGCGACCTGCCTGGGTCTCGGCGCGCAGGCCCGAGCCCAGGACGTCGCGATCACCAACGCCCGCGTGATCGACTCCAAGGGCGCCGAGCTGAAGGACGCCACGATCCTGGTCAAGGATGGCCGGATCGTGGAGATCGGGCCCAAGGTCAAGGTCCCCTACGACGCGACCGAGATCGACGCCAAGGGGAAGGTCGTGTTCCCCGGCATGGTGCTCGCCGACACCAGCGAGGGCATGGACCGCGCCAACGAGAGCGTCCCGGTCGGGCCCTACCTGAACGTGCTCGACTCGATCGACCCCAGCCGGCTCTTCTTCGAGGAGTCGCTGCGCGAGGGACACACCACCCTGCACGTGATCCAGGGCGAGGACGCGGTGGTCACCGGCCTGGGCCGGGTGCTCCACCCGATCGGGATGACGGTCAGCGAGATGACCGTCCGCGGCGAGACCGCGCTCCGGATCGTGACCGCGGGCAAGCGCGGCTTCGACCGGGTCAAGCAGCGCGCGCTCCTGCGCGAGACCTTCGCCGAGCTGACCGACTACGTCGAAGGCGTGGCCGAGAAGCGCTACGCGGAGGAGGAGAAGAAGGAGCAGCGCGAGGTGACCGTGCCGCCGGCCAAGGCGCGCGAGCTCGGCATGAAGCTGCTCCGCCCCGGCGACCTCGACGACAAGCACCGCAACCTGTGGCTGCTGACCCAGGGCAAGCTGGACGCCTTCGTGAGCGTCCCCCGCGCCCAGGACGCGGCCTTCGCCGTCCAGCTGGCCGAGGAGAACGGCTTCCTGGCGCGGACGACCTTCGTGCTCGGCACCGAGGCGCACAAGGCGGTCGCGGTGTTCAAGGCCGCCAAGCGGCCGGTGATCCTCGACGGCACCCTCTATCACCGCCAGCGTGACCCGCTGACCGGTGAGGAGGAGGAGACCTTCGTCCCCGCCGTGTTCGCGGCGGCCAAGATCCCCTTCGCGCTCCTGCCGGACGCGCGCGGAATCGGCGGTCGCTACCTCTGGTATCAGGCGGCGCGCTGCGTGCGAGAAGGCGTCGACCGCGCGACCGCGCTCCAGGCGATCACCTCGGTCCCGGCCGCGATCCTCGGCCTCGGGGAGCGCAAGGGCGAGATCGCCAAGGGCCGCGACGCGGACCTCCTGATCCTGAGCGGCGACCCGCTCGAGATCACGACCACCGTGGAGCAGGTCTTGATCGGCGGTCGTGTCGTCTACGAGCGCGCCAAGGACTACCGCCTGCGCATGCTCAACAGCGGCGCTCAGGACGACGACAAGACGTCGGACGAGGACAAGAAGTCGGACGACGACAAGAAGTCGGACGACGACAAGACGTCGGACGGCGACAAGACGTCGGACGACGACAAGACGTCGGACGACGACAAGACGTCGGACGACGAGAAGGGCGACAAGAGCGACGAGCAGGGGGGCAAGTGAGACCGCACCTCCCCCTCACCTGCGCGCTCGTCCTGGCGGGCGCGCTCGCGGCTGCGCAGCAGGCGCCGCCGCCCCAGGACACCTACGTCCGCGCGGGCGTGCTCTACACGGGCCCCGAGGTCCTCGAGGACGTCGTGATCCAGGTCCGCGAGGGCAAGGTCGTGGCCTTGCTCTCGGGCGAGGGCCTCGAGCTGCCCCCCGGCGCCAAGGTCGTCGACCACAGCCAGCGGGTCGTGGCCCCAGGCTTCGTCCTGACCGAGTGGACCGTCGGCTCCGGCAAGCGGGCTGAAGAGACCCTCAGCGCGCGCTTCCGCGCGCTCGACGAGTGGGACCCCTACGAGGATCACGCCCGCTTGCTGGCCCGCGGGATCACGACCGCCTACCTGCACCCCGGCTACGGCCGCCTGGCCACGGGCGAGGGCGCGGTGGTCAAGCTGGCTGGCCCGGCCGAAGCGCGCGTCCTGCGCGAGCGCGCTGAGCTCTGCCTCTCGGCCGGCGAGCGGGCCCTCGGTCCGCCCCCCCAGGTCAAGATCCCCTTCCCCTCCAGCTCGGACGTGCCGATCGAGCCGGGCAAGCTCCAGCGCCCCGGCTCCCGCTCGAGCCTGGTGCCCGAGCTGGCCGCCCAGCTGCGCGCGGCGCTGGCCTACGACCTGGCCCGCAAGCAGCAGGGCGGCGGCGCGCGCCCCGCGCTCGACCTCGACCTGCAGGCCCTGGCCAACGCGGTCCTCAAGGGGCAGCTGCGGATCGACGCCCGCCGCGCGGGCACCCTGCGGGCCCTGCTCACGCTCCTGCGCGAGCTCGACCTGAGCGTGACCCTCAGCGGCGTGACCGAGGCCCACCGGGTCCTCGGTCCCCTGGCCGAGCTCGGCGCGCCGGTCGTGTTCGAGCTGCCCCACGGCCTGCGCGGCCGGCCGCGGGACCTCGGCGAGGGCCAGGACCGGATCGAGGCGCGCTGGAGCACTCCGGCGCGTCTGGCGCGGGCCGGGGTCCGCTTCGCCTTCGCCCCCCCCAGCGGGAGCGCGCTCGACCTGCGCCTCCTGGCCGGCCTGAGCGTGCGCGGCGGCCTCTCCCCCCGCCAGGCCCTGGCCGCGATCACCTACCGCGCCGCCGAGGTGATCGGCGTCGGCAAGCAGATCGGCCGGATCGCGCCGGGCTTCGACGCCGACTTCGTCGTGCTGAGCGGCGCGCCGCTGGCGACCGCGACCGACGTGCTCGAGACCTGGGTCGCGGGCGAGCAGGTCTACACCAGCGACGAGCTGACGGACACCCAGGCGGTCGTGGTCCGCGCCGGCAAGATCGTGACCGGGGCGGGCCCCGTGATCCACGACGGCGCGATCCTGATCCAGGACGGGGCGATCGCCGCGATCGGGACCTCGGTCCCCCACCCCCGCGGGGCGCGCGTGATCGACGCCGGCCCGGACGCCGTGGTGACCCCGGGCTTCATCGACGCCTACGGGAGCCTCGGCCGCGGCCAGGGGCGGGCCAAGAGCTCGATGAAGCACGCCTTCGCGGCCGAGCGCGAGAGCATGCTCCGCGTGGCGCGCGCCGGGGTGACCACCGCCCTGAGCGGCGACCGCCCCTCGAGCGCCGGCGCGCCGCTGATCGCGCTCAAGACCGCCGAGAACCAGCCGCTCTCGGCTGACCTCCGCCGCGGCCTCGTCCTGCGCGAGGAGTCCGTGCTGGCCTTCGACCTGACCCGGGCCGACCCGGTCAAGCTGCCCAGCTCCTTCCTCGGCAAGATCAAGGCCGGCATGGCCCACGCCAAGGCCTGGGCCCAGCACCGCAAGAAGCTCGAGGCCTTCAAGCAGGCTCAGGCCAAGAAGAAGGAGAGCGAGCGGGCCGCCGACCTCAAGCGCCGCTCCGCTCGCCAGCCGGCGCCCAAGGTCGAGAAGAAGAAGGAAGAGCAGAAAGAGGAGAAGAAGGACGACGAGCCCGAGCGCAAGGAGACCAAGAAGTTCGACCCGATCTCCGGCCAGTGGGAGTTCACGATCACCTTCGGCCCGCGCAGCCAGAAGGGCACGATGCTCCTCCGCCTCGAGGACGGCGGCAAGATCAGCGGCGTCGCCAAGCCTCCCGCGGGCGTGAGCGCCGACGACGCCCCGATCACGGGTCAGCTCGACGGCAAGGACGTCACGCTCCAGCTGCAGAGCAACCCCAACGTCCCCTTCAAGCTCACGATCAAGGCCACGCTCACGGGCGAGGACTCCATGAGCGGCGAGGTGCTGGTCGGGAACCGCTTCCGGCTCAAGTTCGAGGCGACCCGCACCGAGCGCTCGGTGCCCGAGATCAAGATCGAGTACCGCCGCAGCAAGAAGAAGGGCGGCGAGCCCGAGCCGCCCCAGGCGACGCCTGGGGTCGAGGCCATGCGGCGCGCGATCGAGGGCGAGGGCGCCGTGCTGGTGCAGGTCGCCCACCCGCGCGTGGCCCTCGAGGCGCTCGAGACGCTGCGCAAGGCCGGCGTCCAGCAGGTCGTGTTCATCGACTTCTCGGACGCCGACCTCGTGGCCGAGGCCCTGCGGGAGGCCGGCGCCGGCGTGCTGGTCTCGCCCGGGGCGACGGTCAAGCGGGGCGAGCGCACCGTCTCGCTCGCGGCCGACCTGGCCGGACGCGGTCTGCGTCTGATCTACGCCAGCCGCGCGGCCGACGGCGCCGCCGAGCTGCCCCTGCGGGCCATGCTCGACGTGGCCGACGGCCTCGACCCGGCGCAGGCCCTGGCCGCCCTGACCAGCGACGCTGCGCGCCTGCTGGGGATCGGCGACCGCGTCGGGACCCTCGAGGTCGGCAAGGACGGCGACCTGCTCGTGTTCTCGGGCGCGCCCTTCGAGGCGACCAGCCAGCTTCGTCACGTGCTCGTCCGCGGGCGCCTCGTTCCCACGGAGGAAGAATGATCAGCGCACGATTCGGCACCGCTAGCTTGCTGGCGGGGGGCCTCATGGCCTGCCTGCTGGCCTGCCTGCCTGCCTGCCTGCCTGCCTGCCT
>CALDQK010000994.1 GCA_937911525.1 uncultured bacterium | reverse complement strand
GGGATCCCGGCGCGCTGCTCGCGCGCCGCGCGCCAGGCGGCGGCTTCGCTCAGAGCCGCCTCGAGGTTCCGGCCCCGCGCGCGGCGGGCGGCGCCGAGGGCGCTCTCCAGCTCGTGGAGCGAGGCGTCGGCCGCTGCCTGCGCGCGCTGCTCCGCTCGCCAGTCGAGGCCCAGCTCGACGGCCAGGCCGACCAGGCCGAGCACGAGCAGCGCCGCGAACACCTTGGCGGCCCGGCGCAGGCCTGGCCGCCTCAGGCTGGGCGGGAGCAGCTCCGGCGTCCGCCCGGCGGCGAGGGCTTCGAGCCCCTCCGCGAGCTCGACGCAGGTCGGTCGCTTGGCGGCGTCCTTCTCGAGGGCCCACAGGACGAAGTGCGAGAGCTCGAGCGGGATCGAGGGCTCGTGCTCGTGCGGAGGGCGAGGCGCCTCGAACTGGATCGCGTTGAAGAGCTCGATCCGGTTGGAGCCCGTGATCGGGAACTCCCCGGTCAGCAGCTCGTAGAGCATCACCCCGAGCGAGTAGACGTCGGTCTTCTCGCAGAAGCCCTCGCCGCGGACCTGCTCGGGCGCCATGTAGTAGGGCGTGCCGAGCACGGCGTTGGTCTGGGTGAGCTGGGTCTCGCGGTCCAGGATCTTGGCCAGGCCGAAGTCGGTCACGCGCGGCTCGCCCGCGGCGTCGAGGAGCACGTTGGCCGGCTTGAGGTCGCGGTGCAGGATCCCAGCCTGGTGCGCGTGGTCGACCGCGCGCGCGACCTGCGCCATGATCTCGAGCGTGCGCTGCAGGCTCAGGCCTTCGCTCTTGGCCTGCTCGAGGTCGCCCCCCGTGACGTATTCCATCACGATGTAGGGCTGGCCCCGATCGGTGCCGGTCATGACGAGGTCGATGATGTTGGGGTGGTCGAGGCGCTCCATGGCCTGCGCCTCGCGCTCGAAGCGCGCGATCCGCCGCTCGCCGGCCTTGAGCAGGACCTTGACCGCGACCGTGCGCTTGCTCTCGAGATGGACCCCGCGGAACACGGCCCCCATTCCGCCCCGCCCGAGCTCCTCCTCGATCTGGACGCCTGGGATCTGCGGGCCGCGCGTGCGCTGGGTGGCCGAGAGCAGGTCCCCCGGGGCGCGGCTGCCGGTGGTGTCGTGGCTGGCGGTGTTCGCCCCGTCGCTCCAGCGCCCGGTGCCCGGCGTCCCGCCGCCGTAGCGCGCGGTCCCTGGCGTCGCGCTGCCTGGGTTCCAGCCGCGAGGCGCGAAGCCCGAGTCCGAGCCCGGCGTGGAGCCGGGAGGGACGCTCGAGCCCGAGGACGCGCTCGACCCGGGGCGGTAGCGGTCGGTGCCGCTCTGAGCGGCCGAGCCGGGCGCCGTCGAGCCGGGCGCCGTCGAGCCGGGCGCCGTCGAGCCGGGGGTCAGGGTCGAGGGAGCGCGCAGGGCGTTCGCCTGCGCCGCGCTCAGGCGACCGGTCTGGAGCAGCGCCTCCAGGATCCCGCCCGCGGGGCCCGCATAGCGCGTAGCCAGAGCCTCGGCCTCGGCGGGGGGCAAGAAGCCCCGCTGAACGGCCGCCGACAGGAGGGCCCGGTCGCGGGGAGCGAGCATGCCTCCAGGGTAGCGCCCCGGGGCGTCAGCGTCACCGTCACCCCGCCGAGCGTGCGCCAGCCGCCCGCCCTGGATCCGCTCGGATCCCGGCGTGCGGCGCCGAGCGCGCCCCAAGCCGCGCCCTGGGCGGCTTCGAGGCAGGCATCCCCCGGGGACTCTGGCGGGCGGAATCCGCGCGATGTGGCTGGTTCCGCGCTAGAGTTAGGCGCTATGAGCGAGCTTTCGCCCTACGAGCGTTTGGGCGGCGAGGAGGAGCTGACCCGGATCGTGGATCGCTTCGTCGAAGCCGTCGCCGCCGACCTCATGATCGGCTTCTTCTTCGACGGCGTCGACCTCGCGCGCGTCAAGCTCCACGAGCGTGAGCTGGCCCGGACCCACCTCGGCGGTCCGGCGGGCTACACCGGCCGACCGATCGGCGCGGCGCACTCCAAGCACCCGATCCGTGAGGGTCACTTCGCGCGGCGCCTCAAGCTGCTCGAAGAGACCTTGGCTGCCTGCGGCGTGCCCGCCGATGTCGCGGAGGGCTGGCTGGCCCACGACCGCCGCCTGCGGGAGTCGGTCGTGCGGGGCGACTGCAACACGCCGGGCTCGGCGCGCTCGCTGCCCACCCTCCCGGTGGATCGCCCTCGCTGATGCAGATCAACCCGGAGCAGACCGTGGTCGACGTCGCGGTGCAGCGTGGCTACCTGCGCCGGGAGCAGATCGACCAGGCCCTGGCGCACCAGGCCCAGCTGCGCCAGCAGGGCCAGCCGACGACCCTGCTCCCGCTCCTGGCGGGCCTCTTGACGCCGGCCCAGCAGGCCGAGCTCCGCCAGGTCTACCTGGCCGCCCAGGCTCGGCAGGGGACCTCCGACGCGACGGTGCTGCAGCTCCCGCCCGCGCAGCGCCCGCCCACCGCGGCCTTCAACCGGACGAACCTCCAGCCGCCGGGGAGCGCCGGCTTCAGCCGGAGCGCGATCGCGGCCCAGACCGCCCACGCCCACAGCCCCAACCCCCAGAACCCCAACGCTCCGACCCTCTCCGGCGCCGGAGTGCCCGGACCGGGCCAGCCCCTGACCGGGGTCACGGGCTCGACCTCCGGGGGCTGGGGCACCGACCTGAGCGCCTCGAGCTTCGCCAACGCCCAGCGCAAGCAGTCCGAGCTGCCCGAGCCGGGCGACCTCGTCGGCCCCTACCGGCTGGTCCGCGCGATCGCCCGAGGCGGAATGGGGATCGTCTACGAAGGCCAGCACGAGACCCTCGACCGGCGGGTGGCCCTCAAGCTCCTGCTCGACCTCAACGCCGGCGACGACTCGGCGCTCGTGCAGCGCTTCCTGGTCGAGGCCAAGGAGTCGGCCCGCCTCTCCCACCCCAACATCGCCTGCGTGTTCGACGTCGGCCGGGACGCGGAGGGCCGGCACTTCATGGCCATGGAGTACCTCGAGGGGGAGACCCTCAAGGACCGGCTCAAGCGCGACGGGCCCCTCCCTTCCGCGGAGGCGGCCGAGATCACGCTCGCCCTGGCCAGGGCGGTCGAGTACGCCCACAAGCAGGGGATCCTGCACCGCGACCTCAAGCCGAGCAACGTCCTGGTCACGAGCGCGGGCGAGCCCAAGCTGCTCGACTTCGGGCTCGCCAAGAACCTCGAGCACAGCCAGGGCCTGACCAAGACCGGCGAGGTGATGGGCACCCCGGCCTACATGCCGCCCGAGCAGGCCAGCGGCGCCAAGCACGAGATCGGCCCCCACAGCGACGTGTGGGGCCTGGGCGCGACCCTCTACACCCTGCTCTGCGGGCAGCCCCCCTTCTCGGGCGCCAGCGTGGTCAACATCATCTCGAAGGTCCTCGCCGAGGAGCCTCCGGCGCCGCGCAGCATCGTGGCTAGCATCGACCCGACCCTCGAGGCGATCGTGCTCAAGTGCCTCGAGAAGCCGCTCGACGAGCGCTACCGCACGGCGAGCGAGCTGGTCGCCGACCTCGAGGCCTTCCTCGGTCCGCACGGCGAAGGGGTCCAGGCCAAGCGCCGCTCGGCCTTCGCGCGCTGGGTGGGTCGCAACCGCCTGCTGGTCGCCGTGTCGCTCCTGGGCTGCGCGGGAGTCGCCGCGGCCACGGCCCTCGTGCTCCAGGGCGGACCGGCCGCGCCGACGCCCACGCCCACGCCCGTCGCCAGCGCAGCCACTCCGACGCCCCAGCCCAGCGCGACCCCGACGGCGAAGCAGACGCGCCTCGTCGTCGACGCGCAGACCTTCAGCGACCTGGAGCGGCTGCCAGGGCTCCGGGTCGAGGAGGCGATCTCGCTGCACCTCAGCCCGCAGGGCCTGCGCCTGCGCGGCTACGACGGCTACGGCCCCAAGCTGGTCCTGCCCCTGCACTACCGGCGGGGGCCGCTGCGCGTGCGCGCCAAGCTGGCGATCCACTACATGGGGATCGAGGGGGTGATCTCGCTCCAGCTGCGCAAGCCCCCCGAAGGGAAGGCGGACCTCCCGCGACGCTCCAACCGCGGCCCCGGCGTGAGCGAGCTGACCTTCAAGGGCCGCGCTCACGAGGGCGAGGTTCAGTGGGGCGCGCGCTTCAGCAGCGACAAGTCACAGATCGAGCTGGGCTGGCGCTCAGAGGGAGCGCGCGACGAAGAGGTCGAGCTCGAGCTCGCCTACGACGGGGAAGGCCACCTGAGCGCCAGCCTCGACGGCGCGCCGGTTCGGATCGAAGCCGGGCTCGCGAGCGGCGACTATGAAGTGTGGCTCGTGGTCGGGCTTGGCTCGACGGGCCAGCCCTTCCCCTACCCGCGCTTCAGCGACGTGCTGCTGAAGACGCTCGAGGTCAGCGGCGAGGACTCCGGCCTGAAGGAGCGCGAGGACGAGGAGTCCGACTACGCGCGGATCGGTCGGGCGGGGCGCGCCCAGCGCGCGGGCGCCCAGGCGGCGAGTCTGGAGAAGGAGCTCAAGGAGCTGAGCCTCGCCACCTCGGGCCTGGTCCGCAACCGGGCGGTCCTCCTGATCGCGGAGGGGCTGGCCACCTCGGGCCAGGGCGAGGAGTCAGCCGAGGCCTTCGCGGGCTACTACGGAGTCAACGTCCACACCAGCCTCGATCGCAAGCGACTGCGGGGCACCGCGGCGGCGCGGGGCTTCCAGACCTGGCGCGCCTTCCCGACCCTCAGCCAGCCCGCCCAGCGAGCCCTCGTTCAGGGCCACCTCTCGTTCTTCGGGGTCAGCGAGGACGTCGCCGCGCTCCGCGCCGAGGTCAAGCGCTTCCTGCCCAACTCGGCGACCCCCGCCGCGCTGCGAGACCTGCACGCCTTCGAGGCCCTGACCTGCCTGCTGCGCCTCCAGCAGCTGAAGGCCGAGGTCGACCCCCTCCAGCTCGGGCTGGCCTGGCTCTACTGCGGGGACCCCGAGGAGGCCTACCGCTGCCTGAGCGAGGCCGCCCAGGTCGAAGGCCCGAACCAGGTCAACGCCCTGCGCGTCGCCGGACTCGCCGCCTACTTCACGCGCCGCTTCGTGGAGGCCGACCAGCTCTGGAAGGAGGTCGAGGCCCGCCAGCCCGGCGCCTTCCCCGCCAAGGGAGCCTGGGCCTTCCGGCGGGCGCGGGCCCAGCGCAACGCTCAGCGCTGAGCGCGCTCCTCCCAGCCCGTCGCGCCCCAGACATTCCGACCACGTGCCGGTAGCGTGGGGAGCGTGAGCGTCTCGATCGGCGACACCTTCGGGCCCTACCGGATCCAGCGAGAGCTGGGCCGCGGCGGCATGGGCCAGGTCCTGCTCGCCCTCGAGGAGGGCCTCGGGCGCCAGGTCGCGCTCAAGCTGCTCCCGCCCGAGCTCGCCGAGCGCGACCCGACCTTCGTGACGCGCTTCCTGCGCGAGGCGCGCTCGGCCGCGGCGGTGCGCCACCCCAACGTGGTCGGCGTCCTCGACGCGGGCCAGGTCGACGGCACGCACTACATCGCCTTCGAGTTCGTCGACGGCGCCTCGCTGGAGGCGATCGTCAAGGAGGGCGGCCCCCTCCCCGAGGCCCGGATCCTGGAGCTGACCTACGGCCTGGCCCGCGGCCTGGCCGCCGTCCACGAGCGGGGCTTGATCCACCGCGACGTCAAGCCCGACAACGTGCTGGTCCGCGAGGCCGACGGCTGCCCGCTCCTGGCGGACCTCGGCCTGGCCAAGCGCGAGGACGACGGCGAGACCGCCCTGACCATGGCGGGGGCGGTCCTCGGGACGCCGCGCTACATGTCGCCCGAGCAGGCCCTCTCGGAGGACGTCGACAGCCGCTCCGACCTCTACTCGCTCGGCCTCTGCGTGCACTTCATGGCCAGCGGACAGGTGCCCTTCGTCGAGAAGGGCGACTCGGCGCTGAAGATCCTCAGCAAGCGGATCCACGGCGAGCCCGCCGACCTGCGCGAGGTCGCGCCCGTCAGCGCGGACCTGGCCTACCTGACGCGCGGGCTCTGCGCGCGCCAGGCGCCCGATCGCTACAGCACGGCGCTGCACGTGGTCGAGGAGCTGGAGCGGCTGCACGCAGGCGGGCCCGTGCTCGGGCCAGTGGCGGCGGCGCGCGCGA
>CALDQK010000993.1 GCA_937911525.1 uncultured bacterium | reverse complement strand
GGCGAAGAGCGAGAAGGCGAAGAGCGAGAAGGCGAAGAGCGAGAAGGCGAAGAGCGAGAAGGCGAAGAGCAAGCCCAAGCCGCAGCAGGGCAAGAGCAACCGGGAGAGCAAGGGCGAGCTGAGCAAGAGCCAGCGGATCGCCCAGCGACGCGCGGGCAAGGAGGCGCGCAAGGCGCTCAAGCGGCTGCGCCGCAAGGCCGAGGAAGCCCAGGCCGAGGTCGAGGCCAAGGAGGCCCGCCTGGCCGAGCTCGAGGGGCTCATGAGCGAGCCGGGCTTCTTCGACGACCCCGAGCAGAGCACTCCGGTCGTGACCGAACACAAGCACCTGCAGGTCGAGATCGAGATGGGCTATCAGGCCTTCGAGGAGGCGCTGGAGCGGGTGGAGCGGGCCGAAGCCGAGGTCGAGGCGGCGTCGTGACGAAGGCCGAGGAGAGCCCGAAGAGCGAGCCCGAGAGCCCGAAGAGTGAGCCCGAGAGCGAGGGCGCGACGAGCGAGGGCGCGACGAGCGAGGGCGCGACGAGCGAGACCGAGGGCTCGGCGGTCGGGGCGCCCGTGGGGTCGGGGACTCCGACCGAGCTGAAGGCGCCGCCGCCGGTGGCGGGCAACGAGAGCCCCGAGCCGGCGGTCGTGGCCCTGGTGTTCCTGCTCCCGCCCCTCGCGCTGGGGGGCACCGCGCTGGGCCTGCTCTTGGCCGGGGGCTACGGCTGGAACCCGCTGGGCGTCGGGCTGATGGTGGGGCTGGTGGCTTCGGTCGTCGGCTTCGCCGTGATCCGGCGGATCTTCGACAAGGGATGAGCGCGCCGAGCTCTCCGGCACGAGGACCAGGGCGGGGGCGGACCCTCGCGCTCCTGGGGGCGGCCTTCCTCGGCGGCCTGCTGCTCCTGGCGCTGATCAACGACCGCGTCACGGCCAGCGCGCGGACCCTGTGGGTGCTCAACCTCAGCGGAGAGCCGCTGCGGGTCGAGGTGGGCGAGGAGAAGCTGGAGCTGCCCTCGCGCCCCCAGCCGGCCCAGCTCCGCCTCCCCGAGGGGCGCCACTCGATCGCGGTCGTCGACAGCGCGGGGGCGACCCGCCGGGTCGAGGTCGAGCTCGAGGGCGACGTGCTGGAACGGCTGCTGGGGGGCCGGACCTTCGTGCTCAACCTGGGCGCGGCGGCGCCGCTGGTGTGGGAGACGACCTACTACGGGCCCGACGCGCCGGAGGGCATGACCCGGCTCAGCCTGGGCGAGGTCCTCCGCTTCGAGCGGGTCGACCACCCCTTCGCGCCCTTCCCTGCGGAGGCTCCCAGCGGGCTGCACGTGCGGGTCGGGATCCAGGAGGGGGAGCCGGCCGCGCTCCTGGGCTCGCTCCCGCCGGGGCGCCGGGACGCAGGGGCCTTGGCCTTCGCGGCCCACCACCTGCGCCGCGACCCGAGCGACCTGGCGCTGCTGGAGCTCTTCGTGAGCACCGCCCGCCGGCTGGAGCGCTCGGGCGAGGCCCTCGAGGTGCTCCGCCAGCGGCTGGCCGCGCGCCCGGTCGAGGTCGCCTGGCACCGGGCCTACCAGGACCTGCGCCGCGGCCAGGGCGAGCTGGAGGCCCTGCGCGCGGAGTATGCGCAGCTGGCGCAGGCGGCCCCCGAGAGCGCGCGGCTGGCGGTCCTGAGCGCGCGCCTCGCCGCCGACTCGGACGCGGCCATGGCGGGCTATCAGGCGGCCCTCGACCTGGACCCCGCCGAGCCCTGGGCCCACTACGGGCTGGCCGTGCACCTCTTCCGCCGCGCGCGCTACCCCGAGGCGCGCCAGCACGCCGAGCGCGCCCAGCGCGGGCTGCCGCAGGTCGGGGCCTGCGCGAACCTGGTCTATCAGGTCCGCTGCGCCCAGGGCGAGTGGCCGACCCTGGCCCTCGAGCTGGCCGACGCGCTGAAGCGCCGCCCGCTCGACTTCTCCCTCCTGCGCCGTCTGCTCGAGGCCCAGGTGGGGGCCAAGCGGCTCGAGGCGGCGCGCGAGAGCGTGCAGGCCTACCGGCAGCGGATCGGTCGCAGGGCGCCCGACGACCCGCGCCAGCTCGCGCTCCTGGGCGAGCTGACCCTGCTCGAGCTCAAGGGCGAGTGGGAGCAGCTGGCCGCCAAGGCCCGCGCGCTCAAGGCCGAGGAGCTGAGCGCGCAGCTCCGCTTCACGGCGGGGCTAATGCTCCAGCCCGCCGAGGTGCCCGAGCCGAGCGACGCCCGGGGCCGCCTGCTGCGGGCCCTGGCGCTCGGAGCCGCCGGCGCGGAGGCCGCCGCTCCGGCGCGCGCGAGCGCGCTGGAGGCCCTCGCCCAGGGGAGCCCTGCGCAGCAGGCCCTGGCGCGAGTCCTCGGCGAGGAGTCGCCCGACCCGCAGCGGCTCGCGCCGCTGGCGCTCGCGCCCGACGACAAGGCCGCGGCGCTGCTGGTCCTGGCTCAGACTCACCCGGCGCGGCGAGCGGCGGCCGTGGAGCTGGCTCGCCGCTACGCCTTCCGGCGCCTGGCGCCGGGGGCGCTGCTCGAGCGCGCGATCGCGCAGCTCGAGCAGGAGTGAAGGGGCGCTACTCGTCCTTCTTGGGCCGCGGCAGGATCTTCAGCTTGCGGTTGTGGCAGTCCTGGCAGCTGATCTCCTTCTTCTTCTGGTCGAGGAACTTCTCCACGAAGTGCTCGTCGCAGTAGGCGGCGATCTTCTTGTTGGGCGTCTCGGCGTCGTAGTCGAACACGTCGTCCTTCTTGACGTGGCAGTGATCGCACTTGACGCCCAGCTCCCGCGCCCAGCGGTTCATGAGCTTCTTCATTTGCCGGTTGCTCAGCTTGCGGCGCGAGTCCGCGCGAGCCGGCGTGCTCCAGGGGGCCGCCGAGAAGAGGCCGATCAAGGCCAGAGCGGCGACGAACAGGACGCTCCAAAGGGAGACGCGGGGGCGATCAGCGGTCGAGTTCACGGGGGTTCTCCTCTCCGCGGGGCTGTGTTGGGTGCGACGCGCCCGGCGAGGGGTCGCTTCAGCGGCGCTGCGGGCGGGGACTATAGCGCAAGCTCAGGCGCTGAGGACCCACCGATAGCGGTGGATCGCGTCGCCTTGTTCGAGGTGCCAGGCCTCTCGGTGGGTGAAGGGGAGGTCCGGGTCGCGCTCGGCCGGGGTCGTGCCCCCAGCGGGGTTGCTGAAGCGCGGGTGCGCGAGCATTTGCTCGGCCACGCTGAGGGCGTAGTCAGCGTAGTCGCTCACGAAGTGCAGCTGGCCCCCCGGCTCGAGGGCGTCGGCGACCTGCTCGATGAAGGCGTCGGTCATGACGCGCCGCTTGTGGTGGCGCTTCTTGAACCAGGGGTCGGGGAAGTTGACGAACACCGCCCGCAGGCTGGCGGGCGGAAAGAGCTCGGCCCAGCTGAAGTTGGCGTTGCAGAGCACGAGGTGGACGTTGCTCAGGCCGGCGCGCTCGGCCTTGCGGCGGACGAGGTCGACCATGGCCTCGCGGATCTCGAGCCCGACGAAGTTGGTCTGGGGCTGCTGCTCGGCCAGCGCGAGCAGGAAGTCGCCGTGGGCCGAGCCGACGTCGACGACCATGGGTCGCTCGAGGTCTTCGAACACCTCGCCCCACTTCGGGACCGCGACCGGGTCCCGGAAGGCGAAGGGGTTGCGGTGCTGACGAACGCGGGCCTTGCTTGCCATGACGAAGAGCGACGAGGAGCCGAGGAGGGCTACTTGTCCTGGAGGACGTCCACGTACTTGCCGTCGGACTCCTTGACGAGCTTCTTGAAGCCGAGCCGCTTCAGGTTGCCGTCCGAGAGCATCTTCTTGGTGTTCCAGCGCCGGTTGGTCATGGCGTTCGGCTTCTGGATCACGCGCCGGATCGGCGCCCCGCACTGGGGGCACTCGGTGAGCGGATCGGCCGAGAGGGCCTGCAGCTCTTCGAAGCCGGCCTCGCAGTGCTCGCAGGACTGCTGGTCGGGGTCGGTGGCGCGGTAGTTGTAGTTGGGCACGACACTCCTCCTACGCTCTTAGAAGCTTAAGCGAAGCGTCCCTCACCTAGGAGGGTGGATTCAAGCGCCTACTTGAGGCGGCTGAGGATCTCCTGACCCTGGACGGCGACGCCGCCGCCGAGGTCGACCATGCGCTGGGCCCAGCTCTTGGCGGTCCGGCGGTCGTTGCGCCCGAGGGCGACGTCGACCGCGCGCTTGAGCTCCTTGCCGAGGAGGCTGCGCAGCTTGTCGTTCAGCTCGCCCTCGCGGGTGAAGGTCTGCTGGAGCTGGATCAGGGCGGCGTCGAGCTCCTGGACGCTCTGGGAGCTGCCGGTCCACTTGCCGACCGCGTGGGCGAGGTAGTCGAAGGACTCCTCGTCGCCCTGGGCCAGGTAGAGGTCGGTCCAGGCCTTGGCGGCCTCGGGCCAGCGCTGGGCGAGGGTGTGGCTGCGGGCGACGGTGTCGGCCGCGGCGCCGTCGCGGCGCTTCTGGAAGCGCTCGTCGATATCGGCGAAGCCATACTTCTTCCAGTAGTCCTGATCCGGTCCGTTGACGCCGATCTTCCACCAGCGGACGTCCTGGCGCGGGACGCGCGTCTGCGAGCCGCGCTCGTCGGAGTAGACGGTGATCGTGTTGGGCCGCACCTCGAGCTGGCCGACGAACACGGCGCCCTCGCGGTTGATCACGGTCCCGAAGCCGCGCCGCTGGACGCGCGCCGGGTTGGCGCGGGCCGTCTCGGGCTCGGAGTACTCACTGCTGAGGTCCTCGGTCGCGCTCCAGGCGATCACCTGATCGCGGGGGACGAGGGTCTCGCCGTCGGCGTTGAGCACGTGGACGGCGCTGCCGCGGACGAGCACGATCCCGTGCTCCACGCGGGGCTTGAGGCCGGGGCCGTTGCTGACCACCACCGAGCCGCGCGGGCCCTCGAGGTCGATATGGCGCGGGTTGGGCGCGGCGGTGCCGGACTTCCAGCTGACCAGGGCCAGGCCGATCGCGAGGCCGACGACGACGATCGAGGCGTAGGCCCGGTCCTTCTCCGGCTCTTCGGCGATTTCGTGGTCACCCATGGGGTCCCTCCTCCAGGAAGGCGCACAGGTTAACGAGCCAGGCGGGCGACGGGTAGCCCCCCCGCGACCCGCTCGCAAACCCCCGCCAATCCGCTATTCCTCGCTCTCCAGCAGCCCGATCAGCTCCTCGAGGAGATGGGCGTGGCGGGCCACCAGGGTCTGGTGCTCCCCGCTCATGGTGACCAGGCGCTCGCGCAGCTTGGCCAAGGCGCTCGTCTCGCTGCGGCTCTGAGCCCCGCTCAGGCCGCGCAGGAGCTCGACCAGCTGCTCCTTGCTGGGCGAAGCGCTCCCGGCGCGGGCGCCCGCGGCGGCCGGAGGGGTCGCCAGCCGCTGCTCCAGGGAGGCCCCGATCCGCTCCAGGCGCCCCAGGCGGGCCTGGGCCTGCTGGGCGGCCAGCGCGCAGGCCCGCTCGGCCTGCTCGGCCCGGGCCCGCAGCTCGGCGACCTCGTCCATCCGCTCGGCCAGGGCGATCACGGACTGCCCGATCCGGTCCAGGCGGTCGAGCATGCGCTCCTGATTGGCCGCCAGCTCCTTGAGGGAGGGCTCGTAGCCGCCGAAGGCCCGCTCGATCCCGAAGCGGCGCGGGTCGGCCCCGCCCGCGGGCGCGGGCGCGGGCCGCTGGTGGGCCTGACTGCGAGCGCTGACCTGGCTGTGGTCGAGCCCCTCGCTCCGGGGCTGGGTGCCCTTGGTTTGGGTGTCCTTGGGCGGGGTGATCGTGGGCTGGGGCCGGGGTCCCGGGGGCGGGGGGACGTGCAGGATCTCGGTCGGCGCGGGCAGGACGACCTGGGCCCCCGGGGGCAGGGTGAAGGAGGGGGGCTGCCCCGGCTGGATGGGGTTGGCGATCACGCCCTCGGGCGGGCGGAAGGACGGTCCGCCGATCACGGGCGCGGCGGCGGGCGGCGCCACGTAGGGGGCCTCGCCCCAGCCAGCCGCCGTCGAGGGAGTCGCGAGGTCCTCCGCGCTCGGACCCGGGACGGGCGCCCGCAGCTCGCCCTCGGCGATCGCCGGACCGGAGCGAGGGACGGGAGCGCTGCCGGGGTCGCCCCAGCCGCTGGCCGTAGTGGGCGGCGAGAGGAGGCGCCCCGTCGCCGGATCGATCATGGGCTGAGGTGCGGGGCCCGGAGCCGGCGCGCCGGCCTCGCCCCACCCCGCCGCGGTGGTCGGCGTCGCGAGCGCCTCCGCGCTCGGGTGCGGCGCCGGCTGCCGAAAGTCGCCCTGAGCCATGGCCGGGCCCACGATCTGAGGCGCCGCGCTGCCGGGATCCGCCCAGCCAGCCGCCGTGGTGGGCGGCGCGCTGCCAGGCTGGGCCGGCACGGACTGCTCGCCCCAGCCAGCCGAG
>CALDQK010000992.1 GCA_937911525.1 uncultured bacterium | reverse complement strand
CGTTGCTCTTGCTCGAGCGCGCGCGGCGGGGCGAGGGCGACCTGAGGGCGCTCTACGGCGCCGCGCTCTGCTGCGCGCTCGGCTCCCTGGCCAAGGGCCTGCTCGGCTTCGCGCTCCCCGCGGTCGCCCTGGTCGGGGTCACGCTGGCGGAAGGGCGTCCGCTCCGCTCCGACCTTCGTCGTTGGTGGGCTGGGGGGCACGCGCTCCTCGCGCTGGGGTTGGCGCTCTTGCTCTACGCCGCGCCCTTCGCGGCGGAGCGGCTCTCGCTCGGCCACTGGGAGTCGCTGCGCGAGGCCTACCGGCACTCGGTCGGGCGCTTCTTCGGTGAGCTCCCCGACGGCGGGTCCGAGGGGCCAGCTTTCTACGCCTACTACGTGCTGGCGCTGGCGCTGCCCTGGTCGCTGTGGCTGCCCCTCGCCCTGCGCCGGCCCTGGCGCGCCCCCCTCGGCGCAGCCCTCGCGATCCTGGCCTTCTTCACCCTCTCCTCCTCGCGCCGCAGCTACTACCTGCTGCCGATCCTGCCTTCTTTGGCCTTGTTGATCGCGGGGGCCTGGCTGCGCGAGGGCCCGCGGGATCGCTGGGAGGTCGCCCTGCGGCGCGGCCCGCTCCTGCTGCTCGGCGGGCTGTGCCTGGTCGCGGCCTTCGTCCTCCCCTGGGCTCCCTCACTGCTCCCGCCTGGGCTGGACCCGCGCGTGCTCCCGCCGCTCCTCCTCTCGCTCCTGACCGCGATCGGCCTGTCCGGGCTGCTCTGGGGGGCGGCCTGGCTCGACCGCTCGGGACGCCGCGGGCGAGCCGCCTGGCTGGCGGTGAGCGCCTTCGCGCTGGCCGGCGCCTTCGCGCACTACGTCGCCCTGCCGGCGGCCGAGGCGGGGCGTACCCTGCGTCCCTTCGCCCTGGCGGCGCGCGCTCGGCTCGGCTCCGAGGCCGTGGTCGTTCCTCACGACACCGGCTCGCGCTTGCCCTTCTACTTGGGTCGCCTGCGGCGCTCGCCGCGTCCCGGCGAGGTCGACGCTGCCCAGGCGCGCTTTCGGATCGTGCACACCCACGAGGGCCTGCCCGCGGGCTGGCGCGTGGCCCTGCGGGAGCGGCGCGCCCCCAGCGGCGTGGAGGTCGACCCTGGCCCTTGCGCCTCGTGCGTGGCGCGCCGGCGGCGACGCTGCAAGCACTATCTGCTCCTCGAGAGGACGCCGTAGGCCCTTCGTGCGCGGTGAAGCCGAGGTCCTCGCCGCCGCGTGTGAGGATTCTAATTGCCCTGATGGGTGTAACTCGCGGGCTCCTGACCCAGGGTTGAGGAGTGCAGACACCGAACTATGCGGACTCGAAACGAGCCGCCGACGCTCCCAGCGACCCCGACGCTCCCAGCGACCCCGTCGACGTCGGTCCGGCCGAAGCCGAGCTAATCGGCGGTGGAGCCGGCGGGGGCGGTCTCCCCTACAAGCTGGTTGGGGGCGTGGCCCTCTTGATCACACTCGTGGTCCTGGGCCTGGTCGCGCGCCACAAGCTCGGTCCCTATCACTTCCGTGAGGTCGAGCCCGGGATCCTCTACCGCAGCGGCGTGATGCGGCCCTACAACCTGAGGAGCGTGATCGAGTCCGAGGGAATCCGGACGGTGATCAACCTCCAGCCCGAGGCGATCAACGAGCTGCCCTGGCACGAGGTCGAGGATCGAGTGTGCCGGGAGAACGGCGCGACCCTCGTGGACATGCCGCTTGGACCCGAGGAGCCGCCTCGGCCCGAGTACGTGCAGCGCTTCCTGGAGTTGATCAACGACCCGGCGCGTCGGCCCGTGTTGGTCCACTGTCAGCACGGCGTGATTCGCACGGGAATGCTCGTCGCCGTCTACCAGCTCGAGAAGGGCGGCGAGCGCACCCAGGTGCTCGCTGAGGTCCCGACCTTCGGGCACGATCTGAAGAAGTCACGGCACGATCGGATGTGGAAGTTCTTGCGTGAGTACCAACCCAACGGACGGGTCGACCCCGTCGCCCCCCCTGCCAGGGACTGACGCGCCGCCGACTGGGCTGACCCCGCTGGGGCGCGCCGGAGCGCTGCTCGCGCTCTCGCTCCTGCCCTTCCTCGTCGCCCGCTCAGCCCTCGCGCTCGCCTACGGAGCTCGCTTCTCCGAGCTCTCGGCGCTCGACTTCGCGGGGGCCTTCGTGGCCGGCCTGCGCTTCGACCTGGCCGCGCTGCTCCCCTTCGCGATCGGACCCCTCGGGCTGCTGCTCTTGCCGCCGGTCGCGCGGCACCGCCCCGCGCGGCTGGTGATCGGGTGGCTGGGGTTCTTGCCGCTGCCTGCCTTCTGCCTGCTGCTGGGCGGCGACCTGTTCTACTTCGGCGAGGTGCAGCGGCACATGGGCCGCGAGCTGGCCCTGATCGCCCACGACATGGGCTACCTGGTGGCCATGGTCGGCGAGCACTGGCTGGCGCTGGTGGTCAGCCTGCTCCTCGTCGGCTTGATCGGGCTGCCGTGGTGGTGGCTCCTCACGCGGGAGCACCGGGACTCCGCGCGCCCCTACGCGATCTTCGTCCTGGCGATCGCCCTGGGGGTGCTCGGGATCCGCGGCTCGCTCAGCCGCAAGCCGATCTCCGCCGTCGACGCCTACCGCAGCGGGGGCTTCCAGTACGGGAACCTCTGCTTGAACGGCGTGTTCACGAGCCTGCGGGCGTCGCTCAAGGCCAACCGCGCGCCCAAGAACCCGCTCGAGCGGGGCGAGGCCTTCGAGGCCCTCGGGCTCGACGCCAGCTCGGCCTACCCGATCCAGCGGGCGCCTGGAGCGCGACGCGCTGGCCTGCCCGAGAAGCCGAACATGGTCGTGGTCTTGCTGGAGAGCTGGGACGTGCGCTTCATGGGCTGCTACGGCGCCGAGGAGAGCTGCACCCCGCGCTTCGACGCGTGGGCCAAGCGAGCCCTCGTGTTCGACAACGCCTACGCGGCGACCCAGCGGACGATCGGGGGGATCCAGGCCACGCTCACGGGGCTCCCCTGCGTGCCAGGGGTCCCCGAGCTCGGTCACGGGCTCGAGCACACCAACGTGACCCGGATCGGAAAGCTCGCCCGCGACCTCGGCTACCGGAGCTTCTTCCTCCAGGTGCCGCGGCGCCGCTCCTACTATCTGGACTCGGTCGCGCTCAGCCTCGGCTTCGAGCAGGCCTACGGGTTCGAGGACTACCCGGTCAGCCCCGCCCACGCGGGCGAGTTCGCCAAGTGGGGCTGGGACGACGACGGGTTCGACTTCGCCTTGAAGCGGATCGACGAGCTGCAGGAGCCCTTCCTGGTGGTGATGCTCTCGGGGACGACGCACAGCCCCTACGCCCGCACCAGCCAGGAGTTCGAGCTCGATCCCCACGAGACCCACGGCGTGGGCGGCTTCAAGAACACCCTCCGCTACTCCGACGCCGCCCTGGGCAGGCTGCGCGAGGCGGCTCGCGAGCGGCCCTGGGATCGCAACACGGTGTGGATCGCGTCGGCGGACCACGTGTTCCGCAGCGCCAGCGACGACCTGCGCGAGAGCTTTCGGATCCCCTTCCTGCTCGACGTCCCTGGACAGGCGCCCGGGCGGCGCCCCGAGGTCCGCAGCCAATACGACATCTTGCCGACGCTGGTGGAGCTGCTGGGGACCCAGGAGCCGAGCAGCACCTACGGGACCAGCCTGCTCGGGCCGCCGCCGCCGCTGGCGCTGGTCAAGCTGGGTTCGGTCCTCGGGGCGATCACGGACCAGGGCTACCTGACCCACACGATCGACGCCCGCCTCTCGACCAAGGGGCTGGCCGAGGCGCCGGCCGCCGCGCTCGAGCGGCGCTTGCTCGCGATCCAGCGGGTCACGACCACCCTCGTCCAAGCCAACCGCTGGGCGCCTTGAGGCGCGCGAGCCCCTAGCGCGGGGCGGCGAGGGAGCGGAGCGCCGAGGCTTCAGCGAGCGCCCTGGCGGCGCAGTCGTTGCCGGCGGCGTTCCAGTGCGAGTCCAGGGGGAGGTAGAGGCGCTCACCCGCCTGGGTCCTGCGGCGGAGCTCGGGCAGCACGTCCACGACCTGAAAGTCCAGCTCCTGGGCCAGCTCGCGCAGCTGGGTCTGGGGCATGTCCCAGTCGTAGCCGCGGTCCTGCTCGCCGTAGCGGGCGAGGATCGCGATGCGCAGGGCCGCGTCGACTTGAACCTCGTCGGGGATCAGGAGGAGCACCACGGGTCTCTCGCCGGCCGCCTCCCTGAGCTGGGTCAGGTAGCCGCGGCTGAGCTCCCAGGCCTTCCCCCAGCGCTCTTGGCTGCTCTCGCGGGGGAGGCACACGCTCATTCGGTGGTGCTCGATCTTGTGGTAGCGCCGCGTCTCGAGGTCGTCCCCCTGCAGGCCCAGCCAGATCCGCTCGGGCACGCGGCGCAGGAGCATGTAGAGCTGGGACTTGGTCCGCAGCTTGCGCCACAGCTGGTGCGCGGCGCTGACCTCGCCCCGGGGCGCCAGCTCGCCGTCCTCGGAGCGCAGGGGGGGCAGCAGGCACTCCTCGAGGTCGTTGCCGACGAAGTAGCAGAGCACGATCGCGTCTGGCTCGTAGGCCAGGCCTTCGCGAACGAGCCAGCCGACCTCCTGGCGGGGACACCAGCCAGGGACTCCCGCGTTGATCACGTCCACGGTCCCCCCGAGGCGTCGCTGGAGGGCGGCGGCGATCGTCTGATCGCGCGGGGTGGCGCCGTAGGTGAAGGAGTCCCCCAGGACGAGGACCCTGCGCACGCCGGCGGGCTTGCGCAGGGGGCGCTCGTGGTCTCGCAGGCCGCGCGAGTTGATCTCGGGGTGGCCGGGGTCGAGCGTGTAGTCGAGGTCGGGGTCCGCGCGATAGAGGAGGTGGCCGCTGAACGCCGAGCGCTGGGGTGCCCACAGGCGGACCGCGACCTCGCCCAGGCCCAGGCTGAGGCCGAGGCTGAGCGCGAAGGCCCAGCGGCGCAGGCGCCGGCGCCTGGCGCTCCTGCGCTGCGCGGCGTCTTCCCCGCGGGCGGGGCGTGAGGAGGAGGTCATGCTCACCGGGCGACTGACGTTGACGCGAACGCCAGGGAGTCTGCCGCCAGGCAGGACTCCGCCACGGTGGGAAGACCATTAGGAGTTGCTCACGGAGCGCCCCGACGCGCTCCCTCCTGCGAGGAGTCAGCTCGGGAGCAGGGGCCGGATCGGGCGGCCTCCGTCGACCACGCTCAGCGGGCGCTCGCCGGCGTAGCGACGCGCGGCGGGGTCGACGCCCAGGCGGAGCGCGAGTGTGGCCAGCAGGTCGGGCACCCGCAGCGGGGTCGCGGCGACCTTCCGGCCCTCCGGGTCGGTCGCGCCGACGGCCTGGCCGACGCGCAGGCCGCCGCCCGCCAAGAGGGCCGAGGAGACCTGGGGGTAGTGATCCCGGCCGCCCCGCGCGTTCAGGTCCGGGGTGCGGCCGAACTCGCCCATGCACAGGACCAGCGTCCGCCGCAGCAGGTCGCGCTCGGCGAGGTCGTCGAGGAGGGCGGCCAGGGCGCGGTCGAGCCCGCGCGCGCGGGCGGGCAGGCGGTCGGCCAGCGCCTGGTGGTCGTCCCAGCCCTCGCTCACGACCTCGACGCAGCGCACCCCGGCCTCGAGGAGGCGGCGCGCCTGCAAGAAGGACAGGCCCGGCTCGCCGTAGCGCGCCCGGGCGGCGCTCGCTTCGCCGCGCAGCTCGAGGCAGTCGCGCAGGGGTCCGCTCAGGGTCGCCTCGGCGGCCTCGAAGGCAGCGCTGCGGGCGCTCGGCGCTGCGGAGCCTGCGACGAGACCGGCGCGCTGAGTAAAGGGGCGCTCGAAGCGCTCGAGCAGGGCGCGCCGGGCGGCGCGCCGCTTGGCGTCCAGGCCTCCTGAGGGCGCGAGCGCCACGCCGGGCT
>CALDQK010000991.1 GCA_937911525.1 uncultured bacterium | reverse complement strand
TGCAGGCCCTGAACGCGGCGGGTCAGCGTGCCCGCGGGCCCCGGCGTGCAGATCACGCTCGGGACGTCGACCGCGGCGCCCTCCCAGCGCCGGATCTCGCCGCCGATCAGGTAGCGGCGGCCGCCTGCGTAGGGGGCCTGATCGTGCTCGGCGGGGATCGCCTCGGGGGCAGGGAAGGACATGCTCGAGTCCCCGCCCCCCGCCTTAGGGTCCGCGCGGTTCAGCTCCGTGATCAGGGCGTCGAAGCGACCGACGATGTGGTCGGCGGTGTGCTGGTAGAGCGCGAGGTCGCCGCCGATCGGGTCGGGCACGCCGTCGGGGTCGAGCAGGATCACCTTGGGGGCCAGGCTCGGGGCCCGATCCAGGATCGCGTAGGCGTGGCTCGGCGAGAGGGCCACGATCGCGTAGGCCGCCTCGGCGAGCTCCGGCGTCAGCGGCTGGCTGGCGTGGGCGCTGAGGTCCGCGCCGCGCTCGCGCGCGACCGCCTGGGCGTTGCCCGCCGCGGGGCCGCCCGGGCCAGCGGCGACGCCCGCCGAGGCCACGGCCCAGCCCTCGGCCTCGAGGTCGTCTGAGCGCACGCCGAGGTGGGCGGCGAGGTGCTGGCGGAAGAGGACCTCGGCCATGGGGCTGCGGCACGTGTTGCCCGTGCACACGAAGAGCACCAATCGGGTCATGGCTCGCTCCAGGGAAGCGCGGTCGAGGAATCCCTCCCGCAGGACTTGAGGCGGTGTGTCGCGCGCGAAGCGGACGACGGTCGAGACCGCGCGCAAGGGCGCCGGACCCGCATCGAGGGCGAGGTCGGCCCCGCGCACGGCGCGCAGCGCGTCGGCGCAGGTCGTCGCCGGGGGCTCGCCCGTGAGGTTGGCGGAGGTCGCCAGGACCGGGACCCCGCTCTGGGCCACGACCTGGCGCGCCAGCGGGACCCCGGGAACCCGGAAGCCCACCTCCCCCTCGGGCGTCTCGAGGACCAGGGTCAGGGGTCCGGGCCAATAGCGCTCGGCCAGGCGCGCCGCACCCTCGGGCAGGTGAGGCACCCGCGCCCGCACCGCGGAGAGGTCGCTGACGAGCTCGGCGAAGGGCCGCTCGTCCCCCTCGCGGCCCTTGAGCGCGCGCAGCCGCGCCACCGCGGCCTCCTCGTCGGCGCGCACGGCCAGGCAGTAGACGGTCTCGGCGGGGAGGATCACGACCTTGCCCTCGCGGAGCGCCTCGGCGGCCTCCGCGCTCAGGGCCGCGGCGTCGGCGCCTTCCAGCGCGCGGACGGGCGTATCGGTGGGGTCGGTCATGGGCGCACATGCTATAGCCCCGCAGCCGAGCCGCCAGACAGCGCGGAGTTCGTGCGTCTAGTGGGCGAAGAGAGGGCGCCACCCGCGCGTCCGCTCCTCGGCTCCCGCGACGTTGACCCCCCGCGGGGCGACTGGTACGGTTCAGCCCTTCTTGCCCGATCCCTGGAGGCCCCATGACGACTTCGCGCTTCGCGCTCAGCGCCCTCGCCGCTCTCCTCTGCGCGAGCAGCGCCCTCGCCCAGGAGGCGCCCGCTTCGCAGCCTGCCAAGAAGAGTGACGCCCCGCCGCGGATCTCGGTCGAGTCCAAGATCACCCTCGACGGCAAGGCGGAGGAGAAGTCGAACAAGCTGCAGTACTTCGTCTACTCGCAGTTCAACTCCCTGGCCCGCTTCCGCGTCGACTCCAAGACCGAGGTCGGGATCAAGGCGGCCGACAAGTACATCGCCAAGATGGATCGCTTCTGGCAGAAGGAGGACCCGGGCAACACTCACCCCGTCACCTTCCGCCTCCAGATCACCCAGACCGTCCGCTACGACGCGAGCAAGTTCTACGGCGAGGCGCAGGCCCACAACTTCCACGGCGAGATCAAGGCCGTCCTGAGCAAGCCCGACGGGACCGAGCTCAAGACCTGGAGCTTCCCGCTCAACTGGGGCCGCTTGATCAGCTCGGGCCTGAGCAAGTCGCAGGTGCGCGACCGCTACGACCAGCGCGTCTACACCGCGCTCGTCCTGGCCCTCCTCAACGACCCCACGATCCACGGCAAGATCGCGCCCAAGCGCCACGGCAAGATCCTCAAGTGGAGCCAGGAGATGAAGGCCCAGCTGAAGAAGTTCCTCGACGGGAGCACCAAGGCCCTGGCCGAGGGCGAGATGGCCAAGTTCGTCGACGGGGTGAAGCTCCAGGGCGAAGCCAAGAAGTAGCGCGGCTCGCCCACCCGCCGCGGATCCATTACCCTGGCAGGACTTAGGACGCCACTCAACCCCGGGCCGAGCCCACGCGTCCTCGGCCCGAGGAGGACTGCATGAGCAAGCGTCGCCAGAGCGACGACGAGCTAGGCTTTCGCACGCCGACCAAGCGGCGCTCGCGCTCCAGCAGCGAGTCGAAGGAGAAGCGCTCCTCCCGAGACCGGTCACGGGACGAGAAGTCCCGCGACCGCGACCGGCGCACGAAGACCGGTCGCACCAAGACGAGCCGCACCAAGCGGCCCAAGACCGGCGAGCACGAGCGCCCCAAGAAGCGCAAGACCGGCGAACACGAGCGCCCCAAGAAGCGCCCGACCGGCAAGCACGAGCGGCCCAAGAGCGGCGGGCACGAGCGCCCCAAGAAGCGCAAGACCGGCGAGCACGCCTCGGTCGGCGGCAAGGTCGACGACGCGAGCCCCACGCCCGAGAGCGGCAAGGGCGGCAAGGGAGAGGAGCGCGCCAAGGAGCGCCCGATCCCGACCCTGCCCCTCCTGGCGGGCCTGGCAGGCGCCGTGATCGTGGGGGGCCTGGCGGGGATGCTCCTGATGGGGGACCCCCCCCAGAAGAAGCCTCAGCACGTCGCGCAGAT
>CALDQK010000990.1 GCA_937911525.1 uncultured bacterium | reverse complement strand
CGTGAAGAGCAGCGGCGCGGTCTCGCCCTCGAGCGGCGTGAAGAGCAGCGGCGCGATCGGCCAGGGCTTCACCAAGGGCTTCAAGGCGATTCAGCAGGCGCTGAAGTCGATCGAGCGCTAGCGCTCCTCGCCACCAACGACACGCTGACGGGCGCCCTCGCGGGCGCCCGTCTTCGTTCCGGATCGCTGGCGCCTCGCGGTGGCGCTGTCAGAGATCCGGGGTCTAATCGCTGCCTTCCTTTCCCAGGCTAGGAGCGTCCCCGTGGGCAAGAAGGACAAGAAGGACAAGAAGGACAAGAAGGGCAAGAAGGGGCAGAAGAAGCCCAAGAAGCCCAAGGGCCCGCCCATGGCCGAGAGCGCCGACAAGTACGTGCTCTACCAGAAGTCGGTCCAGGCCCCCGAGGCCGACCTCGAGTTCTTCGACTCCACCTTCCAGGCCGAGTTCAAGCGCAAGCCCAAGCTGCTGCGTGAGGACTTCTGCGGGACCTTCGCCGCCTCGGTCGCGTGGGCCAAGCTGCGCCCCGACAACCGCGTGTGGGGCGTCGACCTCGACCCCGAGCCCCTCGCCTGGGGGCGCGAGCACAACCTGACCCAGCTATCGCCCGAGCAGGCCGAGCGCCTGACCCTGATCCAGGGCGACGTCCGCGACCCGCGCGACTTCAAGGTCGACGTGATCGCCGCCCAGAACTTCTCGTTCTGCATCTTCAAGGTCCGCGACGAGCTGCGCGCCTACTTCAAGACCTGCCTCGAGGGCCTCAACGACGAGGGGATCATGGTCCTCGATATCTTCGGCGGGCCCGAGTCGATCCAGCCCGCCGAGGACGAGACCGAGCACGAGGAAGACGGCTTCAGCTACATCTGGGATCAGAAGCGCTACGACGCGATCACCAACGAGATCCAGTGCGCGATCCACTTCCACTTCAAGGACGGCAGCAAGCTCACCGACGCCTTCACCTACGACTGGCGCCTGTGGACGATCGCCGAGCTGCGCGAGCTGCTCGTCGAGGCCGGCTTCAAGAAGGCCGACGCCTACTGGGAGGGGACCGACGACGACGACGAGGGGAACGGTGAGTTCGTCAAGTCCGCCTCCGAGGAGAACGAGGACGCCTGGATCGCCTACGTCGTCGGCGTGAAGTGAACGAAGCGCCGCGCGCGGGGATCGCCGCCACCGCGGTGGCGGCCTTTCTCTGCGACGCGGGCTTCTACCTGGCGGTCTTCACCCTGACCCACGCGCTGGAGGCGACGGGCGCCACCAGCCGCGCCGTGGCGCTGGTGCTGGGGATCTACACCTTGGCCTACGCGGTCGCGGCCCCGCTCCTGGGCGGGCTCAGCGACCGCTTTCGCTTCCTGAGCGTCCTCTCGGGCGCGACCCTCTTCGCCCTGGTCTACACGGCCCTCGGCGCGGCGCTCGTCCTCGAGCCCCGACCGGGCGAAGCGCTGCCCGAGGTCGTGGCCCGTGTGGCCGACCCGCGCACCCTGACCTACCTGGCCATGACCCTGCTGGCGGTCGCCAACGCGCTCTTCTGGCCCGCGCTCCAGGCGCGGATCGGCGACCGGGTCGAGGACGCGGCGGGCCTGGCGCGCGCGATCCGGGCCTTCAACGTCGCCTGGACGACCGGCAAGGCCAGCGGCTTCCTGGTCGGCGGGTTCCTGTTCCCGCTCGACCCGCAGGCCTGCCTGATCGCGGTCGCGGTCGGCGGCTGGATCGTGGTCGGCGCGATCCTCTCCGAGGGCCGGGTCGGACGGCGGGACCGGGCCAGGACCGAGGCTCAGCCCGAGACCACGGCCTTGCCCCAGGGCCGCAAGTGGGCCTTCCTCCTCAGCGCGCTGCTGGCGAACTTCGTCCTCTGGGGAGCGGTGAGCACCCTGGCCGGCCTGGCTCCCAAGCTGGCCCACGGGCTCGGGCTCGACGTGCGCCAGACGGGCGTCTTGCTCTGCCTGGCGCTGCTGGCGCAGGGCGGGACCTTCCTGGTGCTCGGGAGCGGCAAGCGCTGGGCCTACCGCGCCGCGCTCCTCGCGCTGAGCGTCCCGGTCGCGGCGGGCGGCCTGCTCCTGCTGACGGTGACAGGAAGTCTCGCCTCCGCGCTGCTGGGGGCGGCGCTGCTCGGAGCGTGTCAGGCGGTCACCTACGCGGCCTCGGTGTTCTATAGCCTCGACTACGACGAGCGCCGCGGCCTGCGCACGGGGATCCACGAGGCGGTCCTCGCGGCCGGCGGAGCCCTGCCGATCCTGGGTGGGCAGCTCGCCGACAGCACGGGCGAGCTGATGGCGCCGGTGTGGCTGACGCTGGCGCTGGCTCTGCCGGCGGCGCTGGTGGTCGGGCTGCTGCTGTGGCGCGCCGAGCCGAGCGTTTCCCTCGACGAGGGCACCACTTAGGGCGTGCACGCCGAATCTCAGCGCGTATTTTCGCAGCCCCCGGAGCGCCAGTGGAACCTCCAGGCGCCTGCTTCGGATCCGAACACGAGGCGCCTTGGCACCCCCTCGCACCGGGAGGGCAAAGGTTATTCCGCAATGACACGATCGCTCACCTCCGCCGGCTGGCGCCGCGCGAGGCTCGCCTTGGGAGCCCTGGCGGGCCTGGGCTTGATCGCCTGCACCACGATCCATATCTCGACGCCCTTCGGCTCGACGGTCCCCGACCCGGTGCTGCCGACTCCGACCGACGAGACCTTCCTGACCAAGGTCTACCCGGCCTGCGCGGTGATCGACTCCGACACCCTGCCCCTCGTCGAGCGCGAGGTGGTCCGCGTCCGCGAGGCCATGCAAGACAACGCCGAGGACCGCTACTGGGCGGCGGCCCAGCTGATCTCGGCGCTGCCCGGGGACCTCCGCGACGGCGTCGTCGCCGCCTTGATCGAGACGGACGAGGGCTACCGCTCGCCCTACGTCTCGGCCAAGGTCTGCGGCGAGTGCCACCCCAAGCACTTCGACGAGTGGTCGGTCTCTCCCCACGCCTACGCCCAGCTGAGCCCGGTGTTCAACGCCATGCACGGCAAGCTGGTCCAGCTCAACAACGGGACCCTCGGCGACTTCTGCATTCGCTGCCACACGCCGGTCGGGATGAACCTCAACGAGCCGGCCTTCATGGCCAACGAGAAGCGCAACATCACCTCCCGCGAGGGCGTGACCTGCGTGGTCTGCCACCGCCTGGCCCACGACTACGGCAAGATCAGCGGGCGCCTGGCCTTCGACGAGGGCACGATCTTCGACCCGGTCTACGGGCCGAGCGGCGGCGAGATCCTGGCGGCGCGGATCGAGGAGGGCGGCCTGCAGACCAAGGCTGACGCGGCGCCCGGCCAGAAGGTCCACGGCGGCGTCGAGGAGCTGAGCGAGATCAGCAAGCCGGGCTTCTGCGGCGCCTGCCACGACGTGACCCTCAACAACGCCTTCCGGCTCGAGGAGGCCTTCTCCGAGTTCAAGGCCTCGCCCGCGGGCCTGCGCGGCGAGACCTGCCAGGACTGCCACATGGGCTCGGTCCCGGGGCAGGCCAAGGGCTACGACGAGGGCCCGGCGGCGGTCGTCAGCGGCGAGCCGACCCAGCCGCGCAAGATCACCAACCACATGATGGCCGGCCCTGACTACTCGATCGTCCACCCCGGCCTCTTTCCCCACCTCCCCCAGGAGTTCGGCAACCCCGACCGCCAGGACCTGCGCCCCTTCTTCGCCGAGCTGACCCCCGGTCGCTTCCGCAAGGACCGCTCGGGCACGCGCCTGGTCGGGATCCCGCTCTGGCTCGACTTCGACCACCTCGGCGGCTGGGGCAGCGAGGAGTTCGAGGAGACGCTGAGCGAGACGATCGAGGAGCTGACCGACCTCGCCTTCGAGCTCGAGGACGCCGAGGACGAGGAGGCGGAGGCCGAGCTGCGCGCGCAGCTCGAGGAGGCGCGCCAGGCCTTGCCCGACTTCAAGAGCTGGGGCGGCAAGCCCAAGGACACCGCGCAGCTCGCGGCCTGGCTCGAGGACGAGGAGTTCGCCCGCTGGCGCGGCGAGCGCGAGCGCGCGCGCAAGATCCTGCTCACCCGCCAATACCGGCTGCTCGCCGAGTACCGCCGGCAGCAGCTCGCGGTCCTGCGCGCTGGCTACCAGGTCCAGGGGATCGAGGTCAGCGGCGGGAGCGAAGAGCTCGCCCTCGAGGTCACCGTCGCCAACGGGACCGACGGCCACAACGTGCCGACCGGGTTCATCGCGGAGCGCTCGGTGTTCCTCCAGGTCCACGTGACGGACAAGGAGGGCAAGACCGTGTTCGCCTCGGGCGACCTCGACCCCAACGGCGACATTCGCGACCGCCACTCGGTCTACGTGCACCAGGGCGCGCGCGGCAGCCTCGAGCCCCTCTGGCGCTTCCCGACCGAGCCCTTCCCCCTCGGCCCGGTCGTCGAGCGCGACCCCTACCTGTTCTCGCTCCAGTCGAAGTTCATCACCCGCAACAACCGCGGCGGCGAGCGCGAGCAGATCCTGGCGGCCAACCTCTCCCTCGACCCGCTGCCCTTCCTCCGCCCGCCGACCAGCTCGCGCGTCCTCAACGGCCAGCCCCTCGGCAGCCGGATCCACCGGGTCGGGCTCGAGCCCAAGGCCACCCGCGCCGCCAGCTACAAGGTCGGCGCCGACCTCCTCGCGGGGCACCCTGGCCCCTACAAGGCGCGGGTCCGACTCGTGACCGGCATGGTCCCGGTCAACCTGATCCACGTGATCGCCGACGTCGGCTTCGACTACGGCATGTCTCCGCGAGACGTGGCCCGCGGCGTGGTCAACGGCTTCTCGGCCAGGATCCCCGCCAGCCCCACGACGGTCACGCCCCTGGGCCTGACCGAGGTCAGCTCCAAGGCCGACCTGAGCGAGGAGCCGGTCCAGCTGAGCGGCCGCCAGGTCCTCTGGGAATACGAGGTGGACTTCGCCCAGGGCAAGGTCGCCCAGCTCGTCCCCGCCGCGGAGAGCAAGTAGCGTGCGCCCTTCCCAACCAACCCTCCTGGCGCTGCTCCTGGCGGCGCAGCTCACGGGGTGCGCCAGCAGCGAGCCCCGGAGTGAGTCGCCCCCGTCCCAAGAAGGCGGCGCGGTGGGCGAAGCCGCGCCCGTCGCGAGCCAGACCGGCGTCGGCGGCGAGCTTCTCGGTCAGCGGACCGGCGCGCAGCCCCCGCGCCAGGGGCCCCAGACCTTCAGCCAGCGCGTCCTGACCGACAGCCAGAGCTTCATCTCGGACGTCGTGCGCGACCCCGACCGCAGCGCGGTCCCGGGCGGACGGCCCGCCCCCCTCCTCGAGATCGGCGACCCCTACTACGGCCAGGGCGAGATCAACGAGGGCGTCGAGCTCCCGGGCGGCGCGATCATCAATCCCTCGCTGCTCGTCTACGGCACCTTCCGCTCGGCGATCCAGGTCTTCGACGACGGGATCGACGCGGGAGCGGAGGGCGCCAAGGCGACCTCGGAGTGGGCCAGCCGGCTGGACATCTTCGCCAACCTGCGCCTGACCGCGACCGAGCGCTTCCTGCTCGGCTTCCGCCCCCTGGACGGGGAGCGCGGCTTCTCGGGCTACCACTTCGAGCCCGACGCCGACGACGGCTGGAACGAGGCCTGGGACGGGACCGTCCGCACCGCCTTCTTCGAGGGCGACCTCGGCGAGCTCCTGCCCGACCTCGACCGCAGCGACGACTCGCTGCTCGACTTCGGCTTCTCGATCGGACGCCAGCAGCTCCTCTTCCAGGACGGCGTCATGATCAACGGGACGATGGACGCGGTCGGGATCACCCGCAACTCGCTCCGCTTCCTGCCCGGGTCGAGCAACATTCGCAGCACCTTCCTGTTCGCCGTGCCCGACGCCTTCCAGCCCGCGCGCGGCGACGGACGCCACCTGCTCGGCCTCTTCAACGCGCTCGACCTGAACCTGTTCGGCGTCGAGACCACGGGCGAGGTCGACTTCGCCTACGTCAACAGCCGCGACGCGGCGGGGCAAGGGCTCTTCCTCGGAGTGGGCTTCACCCAGCGGCTGGGCGCCTTCAACACGACCTTCCGCTACAACGGCTCCTTCCAGCTCGGCGAGGACGACGGGAGCGTCGAGAACGGCTCGCTCCTGACGAGCGAGATCTCGCTCGACATCGGCTCGGACCCGCTCCTGCCGGACGTGCTCTACCTGAACACCTTCGTCGGCGTCGACCGCTACCGCTCCGCCTTTCGCGACGGCGAGTCCGGCACGCCCTTGGGCCGGGTGGGTATCCTCTTCGCCGCCCCGGGGATCGGTCGCTACGGCTCGGCCCTGGCCAGCCAGCCCGCGGGCAGCGTCGACAGGGCGGGGCACCCCCTCGTCCAGGCGGACCGCTCAATTGGCTTCGCGCTCGGATATCAAATGTTCTTTCTCAAGGGCCGTCACCAGCTGATCGTCGAGGTCGCGGGCCGCCGCTCGACCGCCGACGGCGTGGACAACGGCGTGATCGGCGCCGGCGCCCGCTACCAGGTCGCGATCGGGCAGCACCTCGTGCTCCTCGGCGAGACCTTCGGCGCCCTGATCGAAGGCGAGAAGCCGGCCGCTGGCGGCGGCCGCCTCGAGCTGCTGATCAAGTTCTAGGACCCCATGCCCTCGCTCTCACCCCAGCTCGTGCTCCAGGGCCTGGCCCTGACGACCCTCGGCGGCCTCTCCCTCGGGGTCGCCTCGTGGGCTTACAACGGCTGGCGACGAGCGCGCCACGCCGGGCGCCTGTCCGAGCTGGAGCTGCGTCGCTTCGAGCTGGAGCTCGAGGCGGCGCGCCAGCGCGCCGAGCGGGAGGCTCTTCGTCAGGCCTGGTCCGGCCCGCGCGCCTTCCGCGTCCAGAGCAAGCAGGTCGAAGACGAGCTGGGCCGCGTCGCCTCCTTCGTGCTGACTCCCCACGACGAGGGCAGCCTGCCCGAGTTCCTCCCCGGCCAATACGTGCCGCTCACCCTGCAGCGCCCCGGAGACCCGCGCCCCCTGCGCCGCTGCTACAGCCTCTCGGACGCGCCCGGACGGGGGCACCTGCGGATCACGGTCAAGGCGCCTCGACGAGGGCCGCGGCTCGGGCTTCCTGCACGAGAGGATCCAGGAGGGCGACCTGCTCGAGGTCGGCCCGCCCGCCGGCGAGTTCCACCTCGACCTCGAGAGCAGCGCGCCCGTGGTCCTGATCGCGGGCGGCGTGGGGGTCACGCCCTTCCTGTCCATGCTCGAGGCGCTCAGCGAGCGCCAACCCGAGCGGCAGGCCTGGCTCTTCTACGGGGTCCAGCAGGGCGCCGGCCTGATCCAGCGCGCGCGCCTCGAGGAGCTGGCCGCGGGCGGGCGCCAGGTCCACTTCTGCTACAGCCGCGCCGGCGAGAGCGAGCAGGCCCTGGCCGCCAGCGCGAGCGGGAGCGCGGCGCACCACTGCCGGCGAATCGACGTCGAGTGGCTGCTCGGCCAGCTCCCCGCGCACCTCGCCGAGGAGGGCGAGTTCTACACCTGCGGCCCGGACGCCCTGATGGACGAGGTGCGCGAAGAGCTGCTCCGCCGCGGCGTCGCGCCCGAGCGCTTCCACCAGGAGGCCTTCGGCGGCAAGCCCCGCCCCCGCCACTCGCGCACGATCGCCAGCCCGACCTGCCAGGTCGAGCTCAAGCGCAGCGGGCGGACGCTGACCTGGACGGGCGAGCACCCCGACCTGCTCTCCTTCCTCGACGCCGAGGGGGTCGAGAGCGTGCAGGCCGGCTGCTGGCGCGGCAGCTGCCACAGCTGCAAGACGGCCCTCCTCGCGGGAGAGGTCGGCTGGACCGAGGACGACGTGCGCGAGCCGGAGCGCGGGGCGGTGCTGCCCTGCGTGTGCGTGCCGCGCGGTGACGTGGTCCTGGACGCTTGAACCAACACGACGCCGCCCAGCGGCGCCTTGAACGCACGAGGCCCCGCGAGGGCACACAGACAGGAGTTGGACACATGAAGGCGAGGACGACGGCGCTCGGACTCTGCGCGCTCTTGGGCGCGGCCCTGATCGCGCTCAGCGCGGCCCAGGCCGGCGACGGCAAGGAGCCGCGGGTGCTCGACCCCAAGCAGACCCTCGGGCCGAGCACCGACATCGACGCGGAGCGCGGCTGCATCAAGTGCCACGAGCCGCACTACCGCGCCTGGCAGGAGACGCACCACGCCAAGTCGCTCGCCATGCCGCGCGAGGACCTGGCCAAGGGGATCCGCCGCGCCCTGCGCAAGCAGGTCAAGCGCTTTCGCCCCAACACGAGCCGCCTCTGCCAGAGCTGCCACTTCACGCTCGTCGTCGAGGAGGACGAGGTCTCGCCCAAGTACGGGATCTCCTGCGAGTCCTGCCACGGCGAGGGGGCGCGCCACGTCGAGATCCACTCCAACGAGAAGGCCGACTACGCGACGCGCATGAAGCAGGCCGCTGACGCGGGGCTGATCCGCCCGACCGACCTCTACGGGCTGGCGCGCAACTGCTTCGACTGCCACCTGCTGGTCAAGCCGGTCGGGCGCGCCAAGGGTGAGCCGACCCTCGAGGAGCTCGTGAACCTCGACGTGAAGGTCAAGGGCAAGGGCTCGAGCCACCACTCGGCGGGGACCCCGGGCTTCGACCTGGTCACCTACTCCCAGGGCGAGGTGCGCCACAACTTCAACGGCGGGAAGAAGAATCCGCCCTCTGCCTATCGGCGCGGGCTCTACGTGGTCGGCAAGCTGGTCGACCTCGAGCTGAGCCTGCGGGCCCTGGCCGCGGTCAAGCAGCCCGAGGGCCGCTACGCCAAGGAGATCCTGGCCCGCGTCGGCGGCGCCGAGGGCGCCCACGCCAAGCTGGCCGCCGCCGCCCAGGCCCTG
>CALDQK010000989.1 GCA_937911525.1 uncultured bacterium | reverse complement strand
CAGCGCGATCGAGCGCGGCCTCTCGCGGCAGGCCCTCGCGCAGCGCGTTGAGCCGCTGCTGAGGGCCTCGGACCCGGCCCTGCGCCTCGAGGGGGCGCGCCTCCTCCTGCGCGCGGGCTGGCGCGAGCGCGCGCGCCCGCTGCTGGCCGCGCTCGCCGCCGAGGAGGGCCTGGTCGCGGCGGAGGCCGCCTTGACCCTGCACGTGCTCAGCCTGGAGGCGGCCGCGCCCGGGGCGTGGCCAGAGGACTTCGCGCCTCGCGGGGCGGCAGGACCGGCCCTGAGCGGCTACGCGGCGGCCCTGGCGGCTCGGCGGCAGGGCGAGGAGGAGCGCGCGCTGCGGGAGCTCGAGCGCCTCGCGCCGCGGGCTCGCTGGCACTTCCCCCTGCTCCAACTGCGCGCGCGCCTCCGGCGGGCGCGAGGAGACCTGACGCGGGCGGCGAGCGACGCTCGCACGGCGGCTGAGCTGGCGCCGGGGAGCTTCGCGGTCGGCCCGTGGCTGGAGGTGGTCGAGGTCGCGGCGTCTCGAGGGGACCTGCGCGCGGCCGAGGACGCTCGCGAGCGGGCGCTGCTCGCCTCGCCCGTGGCGGGGCGCTTGGCTCGCCTCGGGCGCGCGCGCTTCTCGGCCACCAGCTTCTCCGAGGCGGCGGGGCTCTTCCGACGTGCCTTGGAGCTGGACCCGCGGCTCCGCTTCCTGGAGATCGACCTGGCCCAGACCCTGGGCCGGGCCGAGGAAGAGGGCGAGGCGCGCGCGCTGCTCAGGCGACAGGTGGAGCGCCCCGCCCCGGCGCGTGCGCTCTGCGCGCTGGCCGAGCTCGAGCTCTATGGCGACCGGCTCGAGGCCGCCGCGGCGGCCTTGCGCGCTGCCTTCGCCCTCGGCCCGCCCCTGCCGCGCATGCTCTACCTCCGCGCGCACCTGCGGGCCAAGCAGGGGCGGCGCAGCGAGGCCCTGGAAGACCTGGCGGCCTGCCGCCTGCTCGATCCCGACCATGACCTCCTGGGGCGCCTGAACCAGCTCGAGAACAGCCTGCGCTGAGTTCCAGGGCCCCTTGTGCGCCGAGGCCCCCTCGCGAATGATCGAGGCGTGAGCCAAGACCGCCAGCTCGAGTGGTTTCGCCGTGCGCAGGAGCTCTCCCGCGCGCTGGTCGAGGTCCCCGACCCCCAGCAGCTCGTGCCGCGGATCCTCGACAGCGCGATCGAGCTCTCGGGGGCCGAGCGCGGCTTCCTGGTCCGGATCCGCGGCGAGGGCGAGGAGGTCGACGTCAGCGTCGAGGTCGCGCGCGGCTTCGGCGGCGCGGACCTGGCGGGCGGCGGTGAGGCCGTCTCGCGGAGCGTGGTCGAGGAGGTCCTCCGCCGCGGCGAGGGGGTGGTGACCACCCGCGAGCGCGACCAGGACCTCCTCTCGAACACGACGGTCCTCAACCGGCGCGTGCTCGCGATCCTGGCCGCGCCGATGCGCCTGCGCGGCGAGACGGTCGGCGCGATCTACCTCGACAACCGCTTCCGCCCCGACGCCTTTGAGGAGAGCGACCTCGAGGCCCTCTGCCTCTTCGCGGATCAGGCCGCGCTGGCCCTCGAGGCGGCCGAGCTCCGCGCCGAGCAGGCGCGGGCGAACGAGCAGCTGGCCCAGGCCCGCGACGAGCTCCTGGCGCGGGACGCGGTCGAGGGGCGCCGGCGGCGCCTCAAGGCGATCCAGCGCTCGGCCCGCGTCGAGGGCGAGCAAGGCCTCGGCCGGCTGAAGGGGGTCTCCGAGCCGGCGCTCCGCCTCTTCGCCGCCGTCGAGCGCGCGGCGCGCTCCCGCGACCCGGTGGTGGTCGTCGGCGAGACCGGCAGCGGAAAGTCGCTGGTCGCGGGCGAGCTGCACCGCCTGGCCAGCCCCGCCGAGGGCGCCGTGCGCTTGCTCTGCGCCCAGATCGGGCCGGCCGACCTGAGCTCCCTCGATCAGCGCTGCACCGTGGCGCTCGAGGAGATCGGCGACGCCTCGGCCGAAGTGCAGGCCGCCTTGCTGGCGAGGCTCAGCGCCCCCGAGCCCCTGGCGGCGCGCTTGATCGTCACCAGCCGCGTCCCGCTGCCGGCTCTGGCCCAGGTCGGCAAGCTGCGCGAGGACCTGGCCTACCGTCTGGACGTGCTCCGGATCGAGGTCCCGCCCCTGCGCGAGCGCGCCGACGACGTGCCGCTCCTGCTCGACCACCTCTCGCAGGCGGCCGGGCGGCGGCTCGAGCTGACCCCCGCCGCGCTCCAGGTCCTGGCCGATTACGCCTGGCCGGGCAACCTGCACGAGCTCGACGCGCTCGTGCGCCGCCTGCTGACCCTCGACAAGAAGATCACCCGCAGCGACCTGCCCGAGAGCCTGCTCGAGCCGGCCGCCCCCGCCGCGGCCGGCGCCACGACCATGGCCGCCATGGAGCGCCAAATGGTCATGGACGCCCTGGCGGCCTGCGGCGGGAACAAGGCGCAGGCCGCCCGCCGGCTAGGAATCCAGCGATCGACCCTCTACCGGCTGCTCGACCGGCACGGGCTGCGCTAGCGGATCGTCGCCTGAGGAGGCTGGCATCCAAGCGGCGCAGGATGGTCGGAGGGGGGTTGGCTTGGCGTATTACGAGGGAAAGCAGGAACAGAGGAAGGCAGGAAATCGGCAGGGTTTGCGGTTTCAGCAGCGCGAAGCGTAGCCAGATTCACTTCGCTGCCTTCGCCGGTGAGGGGCCGCCGTCGCCTGCCTGGCAGCCGCAGCCTTCCTCCGTTCCTGCTTTCCTCCTGGATCGCCACGTCCGGACGCCCACGCCTCGTGGGTAGGGAGTTCGCGCGCCGGCGCCGAGTGAGGAACGGCTCGCCGTCCGATAAGCCAGGCTTAAAGGGCGCGCGCCGCACCCCTGGCAGGGGCGCGGCGCGCTGGAAGGCAACCCGGTCCTCGTGAGGCCGTCTAGAGGAAGATCCCCGGGTGCTTGTTGGCGTTGAGGGTGTGGCCCTCGAGGATCGTCTGGCGCTGCGCCTTGGTCAGCTTCATGTGCTCGAGGAGGACCTCGTCGAACACGTCGCGGAAGTCGGTCGTGACCTTGAGGTCGCGCTTGTTCGCGTTGAGGGTCGCCTCGTCGAGGCCAGGCCACTTGGCCTGAACGCGGCCGCCGCCGACGTTGCCGCCCAGGGCCATCATCATGTTGGCGCTGCCGTGGTCGGTGCCGCCCGTGCCGTTGGCCTCGGCGCGGCGGCCGAACTCGCTCATGACCAGGACCAGGGTCCGGCCGCGGTCCGCGACCGAGAGGTCGTCCCAGAAGGTGCGCAGCCCAGTGGCCAGGGTGTCGGCCAGGGCGGGGAGGCGCGTGTTCTCGCTCTCGTGGGTGTCCCAGCCGCCCATGTTGATGTTCATGATCCGCACGCCGACGTCGCTCTTGATCAGCGCCGAGGCGTCGCGCAGCTGCACGCCGAACAGGCCGAGCTTCTGCATCTTGGCGGGGGTGAACTCAGGGGTCGGGGTGCCCGCGACCTTGGCCGCGATCTGGTCCTGGGCGCGCAGGCCGCGGTTGAGGCGCGAGCGCTCGAGGAAGCCGCCGCCCTGGAACATGGCCTGGGTGGCCGTGCGCCAGTGGTTCTCGACCTTGGGCATCGCCCCCAGGCTCTTGGTCGAGAGGCGCGCCGCGCTGCCGTTCATGGCCAGGGCGTCGCCGAAGGAGACGCCGTTCATGACGTTGGTCGCGCCCAGCTCGATCAGGGTCTTGTTCAGCCAGCCGGTGCCGGTCTTGGCGCCGGGCTTGGCGCGCTCCATGTAGTCCATGGCCTCGAAGTGGCTGCGGGTCTGGTGCTTGGAGCCCGCCGCGTGGAGCAGGCAGAGGTCGTTCTCGATCCCCTTCAGCGGGCGCAGCATGGGGTGCAGGCCGAAGCTGTCGAAGCCGATCAGGTCGGCCTTGGGGATCGCGATCCCGCCGCGGAGGGCGGCGTAGCGGGCGTAGTCGAACGTGGGCACGACCAGGTTCAGGCCGTCGGCCGCGCCGCGCAGGAACACGGTCACCAGGATCGGGTCGGAGGCGGAGGCGGCGTGGGCCTTGCTGCCGAAGGGGACGGCGGCGGCGGCGGCGGCGAGGGCGGAGGTCTTGAGGAAGGAGCGGCGATCGAGGCTCATGGTCAGCTTCTTTCGGGGATCTAGGGCTTAGTGCTTAGGGAGGTCTAGGGATCGATTAGGGGCTAGTAGCGGCCGAACTCGGGCGAGGAGAAGACGAGGGTCATGGTCCAGCTCCTCTTGAGGGCGGGGTCTGGGAACTTGCGGGCGGCGAGGTAGTCCACGAGCGCCACGCGGGTCGTGCCGGCCATGGGGGCGTTCTGGAGGATCCGCGCCTTGAACGCCTGGACCAGCTCCTTGTCGGTCAGCTTGGAGGCGTTGGGCTTGAAGTTGGGCTCGGCGCGGACGGCGCCGTTGTTGTAGAGCGTGCGGAGCAGGGTCACGCGGGCCAGCATGGTGCCCTCGCTGATCCAGGTGTCGTTGCGATCGCTCCAGCCGGTGGGCGGGGGCACCATGAAGAGGCGCAGGCCGAGCTGCTCGGTGTAGTTGGCCAGGCGGTTGACGAGCTTCTTGCGGTCCTCGTAGTTCTCCTCGAGGGTCTTGGTGCCGACCGAGCGCATGGCGCTGATCAGGAGCTGGTGGGGCCGCTTGACCTTGGTCCGGCGGTTCTCGGGGGCCATGAACTCCTTGCTCTTGAGGATCACCCGCAGCACGGCGCGCAGGTTGCCCTTGGTCTTCAGGTAGGTGTCGGTGGCGCGCTTGACCAGGTCGGCGCGGGCGGGGCCGACCACGAAGAAGCGGGCCAGCTTGGCCGAAATGTTCCGGGCGGTGCGGGGGTGGCGAGCCAGGGCGCGCAGGGCGGCGACGCCCTCGGTGGGCTCGGCGGTGTTGTTGGCGTAGGTCTTGCCGAGGAACACCTTGTCGCCGCCCTCGTGCTGGGCGCCGCGGAAGCGGAAGCCGTCCGTCGTGCTGGCGTTGTCGACGCCCCAGCCGGTCAGGATCTTGGCCAGGGCCACGATGTCGCCGTGCTCGTAGGTGCCCTGCTGGTCGTCCTGTCCGAAGGTGTGCAGCTCCATGACCTCGCGGGCGTAGTTCTCGTTGATCGCGCCCTTCTTGCTCTGGTTGTTGTTCAGGTAGAAGGACATCGAGGGCGACTTGGCGCTCGCGATCAGGAGGTCCTCGAAGCGCCCAAAGGCGTTGGCGCGGATCGCCTGGACGTAGTGGGCGAAGTAGCGCGAGACCTGGCCGCCGCCGGCGTCCACGTTGAGGTGGTTCAGCCAGAACTCGGTCATGAGCGCTTCGAGCTGGCGCCGGCTGTGCAGGCCGCGCAGGAAGAACTCGTACTGCGCCTCCTGGCGGACGAGCCCGTTGCGGTAGGTGAACTGGTTGTTCGGCCCGTAGCCGCCGGCCTGGACGCCCTTGGCGGTCAACTGCTGGAAGGTCAGCCGGAAGGCGCGGGTGCGGGGGTCCTGGGCCAGCTCACGCTCGAGGGGGGCGTCGTTGATCTTGTCCGGGAAGAGCTGCTCCTCGACGTAGTCGCGCCAGCCGAGGTCCTGGATCCGCTTGCGCGTCCACCAGTCGTGGCCGTAGCCGGTGCGGCCGAGGACGTGCTCCTCGCCGGCGCTCAGCGGCGCGGGCGGGGCGGGGGGCGAGGTGCTCTGCGCGTAGGCGTTGCCGAGCGCGAGGCCGATCAGCAGGGTGGCGAGGGTGATTTGCTTCATGGGGACCTTCCTTCCGTCGTCTTCCGCCCCACCTGGAACAAGCGGCGGGCCAAGGCGACGGCTGGCTAAGTCCCACGAGATTAGGGCTTTGGGTTCAGCGTCCTCAGCGCGGACAGGTGTCCGGACCAGGACACTTGTCCTGGCGAGGGAGGGCGCGCGCAGGCCAGGTGTCCCAGCCAGGACACCTGTGCCGGGACGGACGTCCCAAGCGTCGTGTCGCGACGGATCCCAGGATGGGTTCAGGTCCCAGGGAGGGCGTTGACGCGGTCCCCCCTTTGCCCGCATGGTGTGGCGGGGAGGATCCATGAAGGCACGATTGCTGGCGGGCTCGCTGGCGCTGTGCGGGCTCGCGCTCGCGTCGAGCGCCGCCTCGCCCCTGCACCCGCTCCCGCTGACCCCCTGCCTCGACGTGGGGATCCCCCCGGGCCTGCCCTTCGAGTGGGAGCAGCCCTCCCGCCCCGTGACGGGCTCGCTGAAGATGCGCGCCGCGCAGCCCAAGCTGGACCCCAGCGCGACGCGGATCCGCAGCGGGCGCCAGGTCGAGTCGCGCCCGCGGGTGTTCGTCGAGAAGACGACCGCCATGGGCTACGCGCGGGTCACGACCGTCGACATCCTCAACCACTTCAACTGGAACGAGGGCCCCAAGACGGACCTCGTGCGCCGCCCGACCGGCGGGCGGACCGTGACGGGGAGCAAGCTGGGGCCCGAGGTCTCGGCGGCCTATCCGCCCGGGATCCCCCTCGACCTCTACTGGCTCAGCTTCGCGATCTACCTGCGCGAGCTGCTCCACCCCAACCTGGTCAGCGACGTGGAGTCCCTCGAGCGCCTGGTCGAGATCGGCTACCCGGCCATGTGCGTGATCCACGACCTCGGCAACCAGCCGGTCGCCAAGGCGGCCAGCAACGGCTACGTCCAGAACGCCCAGGCCGCGAAGGTTCGCCTGGAGCGCTGGCAGAAGGTGCTGGCCAAGCGGGTCGGCGGGCTGCCGCCCAGTAAGCCGCGCGCCCTCAGCGACGACGACCCCGAGCGGGCCATGCTCCTGCGCCTGGCCGCGGAGGACCTCGCGGCGGGCTACGCCAGCTCGGTCGACGCGACCTTCGCGGGGCGCCTCCGCTCGCTGCCCGCGGACGAGGGCCAGCAGCTCCTGGTCGCCTACGCCGGCCCCTCGACGCACCCCCTCCTGCTCCGCAACGCGGTCGCGCTCCTGGGCGCCTACCCGACCCCGACCGCCCAGAAGGCGCTCGAGCTGGTCGTCAGCCAGAGCAAGGACGACGTGACCCGGCTGCGCGCCTACATGGCCCTCGCTCGCCACGGCAGCGACGAGGCACGCGCGGCGGCGGTCAACGAGCTCAAGTCGGTCTCGCCCCACGCCGCCCTGCACGTGCTCGGCCTGCTGCGCGCGCCCGAAGGCGTCAAGCTGGCTCAGAAGCTGCTCAAGCGCGGCAGCTACGAGGACCGCCTGACCGCGATCCGCGCTCTGGGGCGGATCGGCGACGCCGACAAGAAGGTCATGAAGGCGCTCGAGCGCGCGCTCAAGGTCGCGATGAAGAGCAACCCCCAGAAGCTCTACGAGAAGCCGGCCTGGAAGGCCGACGTGCCCGACCCCGTCGAGGCGCGCCGCGACACCCTCGCGCAAATGTGCCTGATCGCCCTGGCGCGCCTGGGCGACGAGCAGTCGCGGGAGCGAGTGCTGGGCCTGATCGGCGCGCCGGCCCCCGCCGCCGGCGCTGGCCCGCGCCCCTTCGCCAACCGCAACCCGCTCGCGGCCTACGAGACCTTCGGGCGCTTCCTGGTCCCGACCCTGGCCTTCCTGGTGGAGAGCTTCGAGCACATGGGCAAGCCGGGCGAGGCGCGGCTGCGGGTCGTGCTCGAGGACCGGGTCTGCGACACGGGCCTGCGCCTCGCCGCCTGGCGCGCCCTGGACCGCATGGGGGCCGACACCAAGGCCCTGGCCAAGTCCCTCTCCACCAGCGGGCGTCAGCCGGCCCTGCGGGCCGAGGCCCTGCGGCGCTGGGCCGAGAGCGGCGCCAGCGACGCCTTCGCGCGGGCGAGCTCCGTGCTCGGCCAGGGCGCGAGCGCCAGCCAGATCGAGCGCATGGCGGCGGCGCAGGTGCTCGGGACCCACGAGGGCGAGCTGCCGCGCCAGGCGATGGTGATCCGCCGCGGCGGCGCGATCCACGCCGCGCCGAACCGCGCGAGCAAGGTCGTGGGGACCCTGCCGCTCAGCACGCGGGTGGACCTCGTCGGCAAGGAGGAGCAGGGCTGGCTGCAGGTCCGCTACACCCCGCGGGGCGGCAAGGAGGTCTCGGGCTTCGCCGAGAAGCGCTTCCTCAACGAGCAGGGCAAGGCGCGCGACGAGCTGCTCGCCGACGCGCTCAAGGCGGCCAAGCGGACTCCGCCTCCGCCCCAGCCTCCCAACGCCCCCAAGCCGGCGATCAACGGCAACCCCACGATCGAGGTCACGCACCCCCTCGCCGAGGAGCTGGCCGCGGTGCTGGGGAACTTCGACACCAAGGCGACCCGGGCGGCGCTGATCGACCTGCTCGGCGACGCCAGCCAGCCGGCGACCGCGCGCGGAGCGGCCGCGGCGGCTCTGGCCAGCTCGCGCGAGGCCGAGGTCCGCGCCGCGCTCCAGCAGGCGCTGGGGGACGAGGACGGCTGGGTGCGCTACTGCGCCTTCCGCGCCTTGCGCCACCTCGGCGCCCAGGCCCCCTTCTGCGACTGGATCTTCGGGGACGAGGCCGCGCGAGCCGAGGCGACCAAGGCCCTCCGCGCCTGGAAGGGGTAGTGGCGCCACGGGTCCGACTCCAGGCTGCGCGCCCGGGCCTGCTCCTGGGCCTGGCCCTGGCGGCTGCCGGCTGCCCTGGACCCGCCGGGTCTGCCGCGGGCGTGGCGCCGGTGGCCTCGGCCGCGCGGCCCCTGGTGGCTGGGATCTCGCTCCCCGCAGAGGGTGAGCCGCGGCCGCTCCAGGGCGAGGCGCCGGCCCGGCGCGAGGGCCCCGTGCGGCGCGTGTGGCGCGGCTTCAGCTACCCGCGCGCCCTCGCGCGCACGCCTCAGGGCGCCCTCTACGTGCTGG